>NZ_JBHWBS010000135.1:2562-15995 GCF_042735655.1 Streptomyces sp. NPDC059567
CGGCGCCCTGGTCGTCGACCCAGGGAACGCGGAAGATGAGCTGCCGCGCCGGCTCGCATAGCCATTCCAGGGGACCGGGGTGGACGGACGCGGGGGGGCGCGCGGCCCCCCGGGGCCGGGGGGGGGGTGCGGGGGGGCCCACACCGGTCACGGGGCAGGCGGGAGGACTACTTCTCCGTCACGCCCGCCGAGTCGAACGTCGCCACCTCGTGCATCGCGCGGGCCGCGCTCTGGACGACCGGGAGTGCCAGAAGGGCGCCGGTGCCCTCGCCGAGGCGGAGGTCGAGGTCCACCAGGGGGCGCAGGCCCAGCTTGTTGAGGGCCGCGACATGGCCGGGCTCCGCGCTGCGGTGGCCCGCGATGCAGGCCGCCAGGGACTCGGGCGCGATCGCCCGGGCCAGCAGGGCCGCCGCTCCCGTCGAGACGCCGTCCAGGACGACCGGGGTACGCAGCGAGGCCGCGCCCAGGATCAGGCCCACGAGCGCCGCGTGCTCCAGGCCGCCGATCGCCGAGAGGACACCGATCGGGTCCGCCGGGTCCGGCTTGTGGAGGTCGAGGGCGCGACGGACCACGTCCACCTTCCGCGCATGCATCTCGTCGTTGATGCCGGTGCCGCGACCGGTGACCTCGACCGGGTCGACCCCCGTGTACACGGAGATCAGAGCCGCGGACGCGGTCGTGTTCGCGATGCCCATCTCACCGGTCAGCAGCGCCTTGTTGCCCGCCGCCACCAGGTCCCGCGCGGTCTCGATGCCCACCTCGATCGCGGCGAGCACCTCCTCGCGGGTCATCGCGAGACCGGTCGTGAAGTCGCCCGTACCGGCGCGGACCTTGCGGGGCAGCAGCCCCGGCGTGGACGGCAGGTCGGAGGCGACGCCGACGTCGATCACGCAGACCTCGGCGCCGACCTGGTTCGCGAAGGCGTTGCAGACCGCTCCGCCGCCGAGGAAGTTCGCGACCATCTGGCCGGTCACCTCCTGGGGCCAGGCGGTGACGCCCTGGGCGTGCACGCCGTGGTCGCCGGCGAAGATCGCGACGGCCGCGGGCTCCGGGATCGGCGGCGGGCACATCCGGGAGAGACCGGAGAGCTGCGCGGAGATGATCTCCAGCATGCCGAGCGCCCCCGCGGGCTTCGTCATGCGCTTCTGCCGCTCCCACGCCTCGCCGAGCGCCTTGGCGTCGAGCGGGCGGATGTTGGCGATGGTCTCCTGGAGCAGGTCGTGCGGCTCCTCGCCGGGCAGCGCGCGGCGGCCGTACGTCTCCTCGTGGACGACCCAGGACAGCGGACGCCGCTTGGACCAGCCCGCCTGCATCAGCTCGGGCTCCTCGGGGAACTCGTCGACGTACCCGACGCACAGGTACGCGACGACCTCCAGGTGCTCGGGGAGGCCGAGCGCGCGGACCATCTCGCGCTCGTCGAAGAAGCTGACCCAGCCGACGCCGAGGCCTTCGGCACGGGCGGCGAGCCACAGGTTCTCGACGGCGAGCGCGGAGGAGTACGGGGCCATCTGCGGCTGCGTGTAGCGGCCCAGGGTGTGCCGGCCGCCCCGCGTCGGGTCGGCGGTGACGACGATGTTGACCGGGGTGTCGAGGATGGCCTCGATCTTCAGTTCCTTGAACTGCTTCGCCCGGGCCTTCGGCAGCGACTGCGCGTACGCCTCGCGCTGGCGCTGGGCGAGTTCGTGCATGCTCCGACGGGTCTCGGCGGAGCGGATGACGACGAAGTCCCAGGGCTGGGAGTGGCCCACGCTGGGCGCCGTGTGGGCCGCCTCCAGGACGCGGAGCAGCACCTCGTGCGGGATCGGGTCGGACCGGAAGCCGTTGCGGATGTCGCGCCGCTCGCGCATTACGCGCAGAACGGCCTCGCGCTCGGCCTCGTCGTACCCGGGTGCCGGTGCGCCGAGCGCCTCCGGCTCCTGAGCCTCCTCGGCGTCCTCCACGGAGTCCTCGGCCAGCGGCTCCTCCGCCGAAGGCTCTTCGGCGGCGGGCTCCTCGGCAGTCGCCGCGGCGTCAAGGGGCTCCAGGGCCTCGACGGGCTCCTCGGCCTCGACCTCGACCTCTGCCTCGGCCTCCGCCTCGAGCTGCTCCTCCTGCTCGTCGGCCTCGGCGACGGCCTCGACGCCTGCCTCGGCGACGGCCTCCACGACGACGGGCACGTCCACGACGGGCTCGTCCGCAGCGGGCCGTTCGGCGACGGGGGCCTCGGTGACCGGCTCCGCCTCGGGCTCCGGCGCCACCTCGGCGACGGGCTCGACCACGGGCTCGGCGACAACCTCCGGGACCGGCTCCGGCTGAACCTCGGCCTCGGCCACGGGCTCAGCCGCGACCACGGCCTCGACCGGCGGTACGGGAACGGCGGCGGACGGACCGCCGTCGCGCGGGGCGGGGACGGCCGCGGGGGCCTCCTCCACCGGAACCTCGCTGGCGACGGGCGTCTCGATCGGCGCCTCGGCCACGATCTCGACCGCGGGCTCCTCGACGACCGGCTCGACGGCCTGCACCTGTACCGGCTCGGGCAGGGGCTCCGGTGCCGGCACCGGAGCCGCCGCAGCCTCGACGACCTCGACCACCGGCGTCGGCGCCAGGTGCGGGGTGGTCGGGACCGTGCCCTCGACCTGGACGAACTGGCCGACCGTTTCTGCGGGTGCCGCCTGCGGCGCCGGCTCGGGCGCCGCGACGGGCCCCTGGGGCTGCGGGTCCCACGGCACGGCACCCTGCGGCGGGATATCGCCGAGCTGGGGGGCGACCGGCGCGACCGGCTGCTCCTGCGGGATGTCGAGGTACTCGGGACCGGTCGTCGGCGGGCCCTGCAGGGGGGCGGGCATCGGCGCCGGCATGGGCGTCGGGGCGGCGACGGAGGCGGCGACCGGCGCGGACGCCGGGACGGTCATGGGGGCGGGCGCGGCGGCCGGTACGCCGGCGGGGCCGCGGTCGGCGAGCGAGCGCACGACTCCCCCGCTGGCCTCGGGCACGGGCGGGCCCATGTGCAGCGGACGGCGGGCGGGCGGCGGGGTGGGAGCGGCGGCGGCCTGCGGCACGCGTACCGCGCTGAGGTCCACCGAGCCGGAGTCGCGGCCGGCCGCCTCGTGGGCGCCGGTGTCCAGGATCCCGGGCTCGTAACCGTGGTCGGTGAGGACCGGCTCCTGCGGGGCCGCCGACACTCCGTGCGCGGGCGTGGAGACGGTCTCGTGGACGACCTGCGGAACCGTTGCCACCGGAGTCTGCGCGGCGAGGGCGTCGGCGATCGGGCCCGCCAGCGGGTCGGTGAGCGGGTCACCCAGGTGCTGCGGCTGCCCCGGCATCATCCCGGGCGCGGGTACGGCGACGGGCGGTGCGGGCACGGCGCCCGGCTGGTGCTCGCTCCAGGCGCCCTGCGCGCCCGGCATCAGGAGCAGGTCGTCGTCCTCGGCTGCGTTCTCGGAGGGGTCCAGGAAGGTGTACGCGCCCGGAGCGGGGATGCCCGGCTGCTCGACCATGCCTGCGTTCTCCGGCAGCCCCTCGCCCGGGACCTGGCCGGTGTCCGTCATGCGTACCCCTCGCCCATCGGTTGTGCTCCTTCAGACCTTCACCCGTCAACAAGAACGAGCGTGCGCGCCGTGCGGCACGAATGACGCGCGGACACCCCAGCATTGTCGCGGCCATCGGCCGTCATGACAGGCGGATCCGCCACGGTTTGCTGTGGACTGCGCCACGTCGCGCGTCCCCCGGTTGCTCCGTACCACATCAGCGACCCAATGGGGCCGCTACTTCCGGACATTGACGAACAAAGTATTGAAGGTCCGGCTGCGGTACAACAATCCGCCAGCCTACCTGGCCCTGCGGGGCGGCCGGGTCACGGGTGGGGTTCCCCGGGGTAGCTAGGGGGCGGTCGACCGGCGCCCGGAGATCAGGAAGACCACGGTGCGGTCACGTTCCGACCAGTCGGCCGGGTCGAGGCCGACGCTCTGCAGCAGGGCGCATTCGACGGCGTAGCCGCCGTCGGTGAGCGCCGCACCGATGGCCTCCGCCTCGTCGCGGGTGGAGGCGTGGGTGACGATGCGTTCGGG
The DNA here is from genome assembly GCF_042735655.1 of Streptomyces sp. NPDC059567. Lineage (NCBI taxonomy): Bacteria > Bacillati > Actinomycetota > Actinomycetes > Kitasatosporales > Streptomycetaceae > Streptomyces > Streptomyces sp. NPDC059567. The sequence continues at coordinate 6,609 of NZ_JBHWBS010000135.1, forward strand.
CCTGCGGTCGGTACAGGCGGTGACGACGGGGACACCGCCGCCGCCGATCCGTACGACATCGGGTTCGGGGAGCCGTTCCAGTACGTGCGGGGCGCGGCCGCGCACGGCCTGCAGCTGGACGCCGTCCCGGCGGGCGGCGGCCTCGGTGCGGGCGCAGGCGTCGGGGTCGGCGTCCACGGCGATGACGGCCGCGCCGAAGCGGGCGGCCTCGACGGAGAGGGCGCCGCTGCCGCAGCCGATGTCCCAGACGAGGTCGCCGACGCGCGGGCCGAGGCGGGCCAGTTGGGCGGCGCGCAGGACGGGTGTCTCCCCGACGCCGGTTCCGGTGCCTCGGCCGTTTCCGGTGCCGGCCTCGCTGCGCGAGCCGGCAGCGGAGCCGCCGCCCGTCTCCTCGGGCCCCAGTGCCCAGCCCCGCACCTGCGGCGTCTCGTGCCCCATCAGCCAGCCCCCGCCCTGACCGCCGGCGGATCCGCCGATGACGATCACGACGTTCGGGTCGCGCCAGGCGTGGTCGGCGGCCTTGTCGGAGGTGAGGACGGTGACCTGCTCCCGGTCGGTGCCGAGCTCCTCGCAGATCACGAAGGTCCGGTGCACGCCGTCGAGGAGGAGGGCGAGTTCGGCGGGGCCGGCGCCGGGCGAGGTGAGGACGGCGACCTTGGGGTGGGCACGGCAGACGTTCACGGCCCGGCGCAGGGTGCGCTGGTGCGCCACGACGATCCGGGCGTCGTCCCAGGGCATTCCGGCGCGGGCGAAGGCGGCGGCGACGGAGGAGACCGCGGGGACGACCTCGACCTCCAGGCCGTGCTCGGGGGCGCGCAGGGTGCGGACGACGCCGAAGAAGCCGGGGTCGCCGTCGGCGAGGACCACGGCGGTGCCACGGTGGCCGGCGATGCGGCGGGCGGCGAGGTCGACGCTGCCGAGGCGGATGCGCTCGGCTCCCGGCGGCACCTCGGGCAGGGCGAGGTGGTGCGGTGCCCCGGCCACGAGGGTGGCGGCGGAGAGGGCGGACCGGGCCGCTGCGGTGAGCGGCGAGCCGTCCCAGCCGATCACCGTGACCCGGTCGGCCATCGTCGTCTGTCTCCTGAGGTCTTTGTCGCAGGTCGGGGGGTGTCGAGGGTACCCCGGAGGAGGTGACCCGCTCAGCTCCAGTCGGTGAACGAGGAGTATCCGGCCTCGGCCATCTGGTCGGCGACGCCTTCGAGGTCCTCGGGGAGCAGGCCCCACAGGATGAAGTCGGTGCGAAGGTCGGCCCAGTCGCCGTCCTCGGTGCGGGTGCGGGCTATGCAGGCGCCGCGCAGGATGCCTTCGCTGATGCAGCCGATCTTCTGGGCGACCTGCTGGGAGGCGGTGTTGTCGGCGGCGGTGCGCAGCTCGATGCGCTCGAAGCCCTGGTCGCCGAAGAGCCACTGGGCGGTGGCGAGGGCGGCTTCGGAGGCGTAACCCTCGCCGCGGGCCCAGGGGGCGATGATGTACGACATCTCGGTGGACCGCACCCGCCAACTGGTCTTGCCCAGTTGGATGACGCCCACGAGCCGCTGGGTGAGGAACTCGGTCACGGCGAGGTCGAGCCCGCGGCCGGCGGTGCGCTCGGTGGGCGCGTACTCGGTGATCCACCGATGCGCGGCCTCTTCGGTGAACGGCTGGGGGACGGCCGTCCAGGCGGCGACCATCTCGTCGTTCATCATCTCGGCGAGGGCCGGAGCGTCGGCCTCTTCGAGCGCGCGCAGCACCAACCGGTCCGTGTTGATGGAGATGTCCGGAAAGGTGGTAGTCATGCGCAGCTCCATGCCGAGGACCGTCCGAATCGACCGTGAACGCACAGCATGCAGTATGAAGCCGCAGGTGTGCATGGCCGGGTCCGATGTGGCGTCAGATGACGCGGGACGCGACAAAGGCCCCGCGCACCGGACGGGATGCGGGGGCCTTCGTCACAAGAACTGTAATGCGGGCCCTACTTGGCGACGGCGCCGAACGCCGGGACGACCGCACCGTTCTTGTAGGTGTCCTCGATGTACTTCTTCACCTCGGGCGAGTTGAGGAGCTTGACGAGCTTCTGCACGCGCGCGTCCTTCTCGTTGCCCTCCTTGACGGCGAGGAAGTTGGCGTACGGGTTGCCGTCCGTCTTCTCCAGCGCGATGGCGTCATCGGCGGGCGAGAGCTTGGCCTCGATGGCGTAGTTGCCGTTGATGACGGCGGCGTCCACGTCGTTCAGGGCGCGGGGCACGGTGGCGGCCTCCAGCTCCTTGAACTCCAGGCCCTTCTTGTCCGTGATGTCGGAGAGCTTGCCGTTGGAGCCGACGCCGTCCTTGAGGGTGATGAGCCCGTTGTCGGCGAGCAGCTTGAGCGCGCGGCCGCCGTTGGTGGTGTCGTTGGGGACGGCGATGGTCTGGCCGGCCTTGATGTCCTTGAGGTCCTTGACCTTCTTGGAGTAGAGGCCGAGGGGCTCCAGGTGGACGTTGACCACCGGGACGATGTGGGTCTTGTTCTTCAGGTTGAAGTCGTCGAGGTACGGCTTGTGCTGGAAGAAGTTGGCGTCGACCTGGCCGGACTCGGTGGCGGTGTTCGGCAGGACGTAGTCCGTGAACTCCTTCACCTCCAGCTTCAGGCCCTCCTTCGCGGCGAGGTTGTCCTTGACGTAGTTCAGGATGTCGGCGTGCGGCGTGGGGGACGCGGCGACGACGAGCGGCTTGTCGGCGGAGCCGGCCGAGTCCTTCGCGGAGGACGGGTCCGACGACGTGCCGCAGGCGGTGAGGCCCAGGGCGAGTGCGGCGGTGGCGGCGATACCGGCGGTGAGCTTGATGTTCTTACGCACGAAAAGTGCCTCTTTCTGGTGGTGCGGTGGACGCCTGGACAACAAGTCCGGGCTCTTCTTCGAAGGACGAAGTCTGTGGGGGTGGCGCCGTGGGTCAGGCGGTGCGTCCTCGGCGGGCGAGGAGGCGGACGGCGAGGTCGCCGATGAGCTGGACGACGGTGACGATCGCGATCAGGACGACGACGGTGACCAGCATGAACTGGGTGTCGAAGCGCTGGTATCCGTAGGTGATCGCCTTGGAGCCGAGGCCCTCGCCGCCGACCGCGCCGGCCATGGCGGAGTAGCCGACGAGCACGATGACGGTGGTGGTGACCCCGGAGACCAGCGAGGGCAGCGCCTGCGGCAGCAGCACCTTGCGGATGATCGTGGGCACGGAGCCGCCCATGGACTGGACGGCTTCGACGAGGCCGTGGTCGACCTCGCGGACCGACGTCTCGACGAGGCGCGCGAAGAACGGGATGGCGCCGATGGCGAGCGGCACGATCATCGCGGTGGGGCCGATGAAGGTGCCCACGACGAAGGTGGTGAAGGGGATCAGGGCGATCAGCAGGATGATGAACGGCAGCGAGCGGCCGATGTTCACGATCACGCCGACGACCTTGTTGACCACGGTGTTCTGGAGCAGGCCGCCCTTGTCCGTGAGGACGAGGAGGATGCCGAGCGGCAGTCCGCCGAGGACGGTGACGACCGTGGCCCACAGGACCATGTAGAGGGTGTCGATCGTGCCCTGCTCCAGCAGGGGCTGCATCTCCGACCAGGTCACTTGGCACCTTCCTTGACCAGTTCCGCGGTGGGCGCGATCTCGTCGTCGACGACGTCGACCTGGAGGCCCTGCTCACGGAGGAAGCCGACGGGCACGACGTTCTCCTCGTAGCGTCCGGGCAGTTCGATCCGCATCCGGCCGATCTGCTTGCCGCCGACGGTGTCCATCGCGGCGCCGAGGATCGAGATGTCGATGTTGTACGTACGGGAGAGCTGGGAGATCACCGGCTGGGTGGCGGCCTCGCCGTGGAAGGTGACGTCGACGACCGTGCGGTCGGGGCCGGTGGCGGCGCCGCTGACGGGGAAGAGCTCGGCCGCCAGCTCGGAGCCGGGGGTGGCGAGCAGTTCGCTCACGGTGCCGGACTCGACGATCCGGCCCTTCTGCATCAGCGCGGCCGAGTCGCAGATCGTCTTGACGACGTCCATCTCGTGCGTGATGAGGAGGACGGTGAGGCCGAGCTGCCGGTTGAGGTCGCGCAGCAGCTGGAGGATGGAGCGGGTGGTCTCGGGGTCGAGGGCGCTGGTGGCCTCGTCGGAGAGCAGCACCTTCGGGTTGCCGGCCAGGGCGCGGGCGATGCCGACGCGCTGCTTCTGACCGCCGGAGAGCTGGCCGGGGTAGGACTTGGCCTTGTCGGCGAGGCCGACGAGGTCGAGGAGTTCCAGGGCGCGACTGGTGCGCTCGGCACCGGAGACGCCGAGGATCTCCAGCGGCAGCTCGATGTTGTCCTTGACGGTGCGCGAGGACAGCAGGTTGAAGTGCTGGAAGACCATGCCGATGCTGCTGCGGGCGCGGCGCAGGTCCTTGCCGGCGCGGCGGCCGTTCGCCGCCAGCGCGGTGAGGTCGACTCCGTCGACGGTCACGGTGCCGGAGCTGGGGCGCTCCAGGAGGTTGACGCAGCGGATGAGCGAGGACTTGCCGGCGCCGCTCTGGCCGATCACGCCGAACACCTCGCCCTCGCGGACGTGGAGGTCGACGCCGTCCAGAGCGGTGACCTGGCGGCCTCGCGACTCGTAGACCTTGGTCAGGCCCGAAGTGGTGATCACAGGGGTTTCCGTCACTGTCGAGTGCGCGGCGCGGGGTCCGCCGGGCACGGGGCATTCGTCGTTCGGACAGTCAGGCGCGAAGTGGGCTGGTCCAGCGGGTGGCCGGAAGGCAGCGCGTGCGCGGGGCGGGCACGGTCCGGCGCCGGAAGGGCGGGCGGATCGGCTCGGCCGTCGGGGGCTCGCTTCGGGGCGCGAGCCTCAGGCGGGGGCCCTCAGAAGGCGCACATTCGACACATACAACGAGCACCGGGCGTGCTGATCGCCTCGGTCGCAAGGGTGCGGCTGCTCGTCGTGGTCATGTCTGCAAGTAAAGCACGCACCTGTCAGGCCGAATCGAGGGTGTCCGAATAGCGGACACCGCCGAGACGCCATGCGGACATCGCGTCCGGCCGTCACGCTCCGGCGACGGCCTCCGCTCCCCCGTCCGTGGCCTGCGCGGATACCTCCGGCAGGTCGGTCACGACGGCATCGGCGTCGCGCTCGGAACGGTCGTCGGTTGTGGTCAAGGCCACGGTCCGCGATCCTGCCGCGCGGCCGTGCCCCACCGAGCGGCTTCATGGGTCTCGACCCTACGGGGCGGGTGGGGGGCGAGCGCATCGGGCCTTTTGGCCCGTAATACCCTCGGGCCCATGCTTGACGCCCTGACGGTCGCGGTCTCGGTGGCCGCGCTCGCCCTCGCCGCCTGGTGCGGCTTCGCCTTCACCCGTGATCAGCCCACCAAGGACTGGCACTTCATCGGCATGGCCGTGGTGACCTTCCTCGCACTGGTGCAGCTGATCGTCGGCATCGTGCAGCTCTCGCGCGGCGAGAAGGCCGAGGAGGGCACGACGATCTTCGTCGCGTATCTGTTGGGCTCGCTCTGCGCCGTCCCGGCGGCCGGGTTCATGTCGCTCGCGGAGCGGAGCCGCTGGGGCTCGGCCACGGTGGCGGCCGGCGCGGTCGTGCTCGCGGTGCTCGAGGTGCGTCTCTTCGACATCTGGACGGTGGGCTGACATGAGTGCGACCGAGGGAGCCGGCCGTCTGGTCACGGGCCCGGGCATGCTGCTGGTCTGGCTGTACGGAGTGATGTCGGTCGGCGCGGTCTCGCGCTCGATCTACCAGATCGCGACCGAGTTCGACCGGGCGCCGCTGGCGTACGCACTGTCGGCGGTGGCGGCCGTGGTGTACGCCTTCATCACGTACACGCTGGTCAGGGGCGGGGAGATGGCCCGCAGGGCGGCGCTGGTGTGCTGCGCCGCCGAACTGGTGGGCGTACTGACCGTGGGGACCTGGACGCTCGCGGACCCGTCCGCGTTCCCCGACGCCACGGTCTGGTCGGACTACGGCTACGGCTACATCTTCATCCCGGTGCTGCTGCCGGTGACCGGAATCTGGTGGCTCCGCCGCTCCCGGGCGACCGCGTAGACGTACGCGGTCTCGTAGACGTACGCGGTCTCCTCGGGTGAGCGTCTACGCCGCCTTCTCCAGGGTGACGAGGGTGAGTCGCGGTCCGATCTCGCGGGTGGCGACCTGCTCGTAGCCCTTGCTGCGGTACAGCCGGAGGTTGCCCTCGCTGCGGTGGCCGGTGAAGAGCTGGAAGCGCTTGGCGACGGGGACCGGGTCGCCGGCGAAGTGGCTCTCGATGGCGTCGAGCAGCCGGCCGCCGAGACCGTGGCGCTGCATCCGCGGGTGGACGATGAGCTTGGCGATCCGTACGGTGCCGGTCTCGTCCACCCGTCCGCGTACGGAGGCGACGACCTCGTCCCCGAGGCGTGCCACGAGGCCGTACCCCTGGGCCAGTTCGGCCCGCAGGGCGTCCAGGGTCTGGGTGAGCGGCTCGATGGAGTAGTCGCCGTAGAGCTCGGCCTCGCTCTGGTAACAGAGGTACTGCAGCTTGAGTATGTGCTCCGCGTCCTGCGCGTCAGCCGCTGAGATGGTCACGCTCATGCCCATGTGCGCATGCCTCCCGCTCACCTGGTCCACCGGTCGGTCTACCGCACCCTTCCCCTCAAGGTCGATGCGGGAACCTCTGCAGCCAGCATTCTGCGCAGGCATCCCAGGCAACGGGAACGCATCGGCCCCAGACTGCCCTGTGAGATACCCAACTCCCCTGCGATTTCCCGGTAGGTGGGGTCGGCCGGGTCGAGCATCGCGGTGAGCAGGCGCGGGCAGTGACCGGGGGTACGGCGGACGGCGGCGCGGACGACACGGCGGCGTTCGGCCACGAGGGCGGAGCTCTCGGGTGAGTCGTCCGGCTCGGCGGCCTCCTCGCCTTGGTAGGGGCGCTCCAGCCGGGCGGCGCGGCGGGCACGGCGGGCCTCGGCGCGGACGGCTCGGCGGAGCCAGTCGGCGGGGCGGGTCGGGGCCTCGTCGTCCTGGAGACGCTCCAGGAGCCTGAGCCAGACGGCCTGCTCGAGGTCGCCCGCCTCGACGCCGGCGGCGGGGGCCTCGGCGTTCGACTCGGCGGCGAGGAGGGGGGCGAGGGTGTCGAGGAGCTGCGGGTCGGTGGAGGTCATGACCGGCACGATGCGGGTCCGGGGCGGGGCGGTTGCGGGACGGGGCGTAAACCACCCGGTCGGGCGTTCCGACCGGGTGGCGCGGAGCTCAGCTCTTCGTGAAGTCCGCCGCTGCCAGGAGGGCCGTGTCCGGGTTGTCGGAGAAGATCCCGTCGATGCCCGTCGCCAGATAGGTCTTCAGTGCGCCGAAGACGTCTCCGTAGGCGTTCGGGTCCGTGCCGCGGCGGAAGCCGGCGGGCAGGAAGCTGTTCTCGTTGCGCTGGGTGTAGGGGTGGAGGATCAGGCCCGCCGCGTGTGCGTCGCGCACCAGCGTCGTCGGGGTGCCGAGCCGACCGCTCGCGTCGCGGGGGATGACCAGGTCCAGGGTGGGGCCGATGCCCTGGGCGTACGAGGCGATCCAGCGCAGCCCCGCGGGCGTCACGAGGTCGGCGACCGTGCGCGGGTCACCCGCCTGGACGAAGTCCCAGGGGCGGCTGTTCGCGGCCGACAGCAGGACCACGCGCGGGGAGTTCACCAGCTTGGCGAGGCGCTGGATGCTGCTCGGCTCGAAGGACTGCAGGAAGACCGCGGAGTCGGCGCGGTGACGACCGTACCGGCGCAGCAGCTTGGCGAGGCGCTCCTCCAGGCCGAGGCCGAGGGCGCGGAAGTACGTGGGGTGCTTGGTCTCGACGTGCAGCCAGACCTCGCGGCCCCGGCGGCGGCCCTCCCGCTCGGCCCAGCGCAGCACCTCCTCGAAGGTGGGGATCTGCCAGCGGCCGTCGTAGAGGGTGTTCTCCTGGCGGGTGCCGGGGATGCGCTCCTTGGCGCGCAGCGTCTTGAGCTCGGCGAGGGTGAAGTCCTCGGTGAACCAGCCGGTGTACGAGACGCCGTCGACGGACTTGGTGGTCCTGCGGGAGGCGAACTCGGGGTGGTCGGCGACATCGGTGGTGCCGGTGATGTCGTTCTCGTGGCGGCAGACGAGGTGGCCGTCCTTGGTGGGGACGAGGTCCTGCTCGATCACGTGCGCGCCGAGGTCGAGGGCGAGCTGGTAGGAGCCGAGAGTGTGCTCGGGGCGGTAGCCGCTGGCACCGCGGTGGGCGATGACGGTGGGGACGGGGAGGGATCGGAAGCCGTGACCGTGTCCCCGGCCCTGGCTCTCCACCGCCTGCGCGGTGCCCGCGGGAAGGACCGTCGACGCGCCCAGTACGGCCGCGCCCGCCACCCCGAGGACCGTCCGCCGGCCCGGGCTCCGGTGCTCACCCTGTGTCATGAAGGCTCCTTCGCATTGTGATGTCCCGCACCTGTCAACGGCTGCTCCGACCGTAGGCAGTCACCCCTTACCTGCGGCAGACCCTGGCCGAACATGGCGGAAACACACGTCAACACTGCGTATCCACTCGGTGAACCCGATGTGCGCAGGGGGGTGACCCGCGAGTATCGTCCTCACCTGCACAGTCCCCCACACACATCGACGCCGACCGTCCCGATACCGGAGGAACCGTTGTCCCGTCTCGCACTCATCAAGGCAGTGCTCGGACCGATCCTGCGCCTGATGTTCCGCCCACGTGTGGAGGGGGCCGAGAACATCCCGGGGACGGGTCCGGTGATCCTGGCGGGCAACCACCTGACCTTCATCGATTCGATGATCATGCCGATCTGCACGGACCGCCCGGTCTTCTTCATCGGCAAGGACGAGTACGTGACGGGCAAGGGGTTCAAGGGCCGGCTGATGGCCTGGTTCTTCACCAGCGTCGGCATGATCCCGGTGGACCGCGACGGCGGCCGCGGCGGCGTCGCGGCGCTGATGACGGGCCGCCGGGTGCTGGAGGAGGGCAAGATCTTCTCCATCTACCCCGAGGGCACCCGCTCCCCAGACGGCCGGCTGTACCGGGGCCGTACCGGCATCGCGCGCCTCACCCTGATGACCGGCGCGCCGGTCGTGCCGTTCGCGATGATCGGCACCGACAAGATCCAGCCGGGCGGGGCGGGGCTGCCCCGGCCGGGCCGGGTGACGGTGCGCTTCGGCGAGCCGATGGAGTTCTCGCGGTACGAGGGCATGGACCGCGACCGCTATGTGCTGCGGGCGGTGACGGACTCGGTGATGTCCGAGGTGATGCGGCTGTCCGGCCAGGAGTACGTGGACATGTACGCCACCAAGGCGAAGGCGGCGTAGCCGCTACGGAGTGAACGGGGGGGTGGGGGCGCGCCGGCGCGCGGGCGGGGGGGGGCGCCGGCGGGGGCGATCTAACACAAACAAACACCCACGACAGCTAGCGATGGGAAGTGTGGCTGTGT
>NZ_JBHWBS010000136.1:0-15817 GCF_042735655.1 Streptomyces sp. NPDC059567
GTACGCGCATCATGCGCGTACCGGCCTCCGCCGTGTCCTGCTCCGGGGCGTCAGCCCTCGGCGCCGACCTCGATCGCCGCCAGGTTCTTCTTGCCCCGGCGCAGCACCAGCCACCGGCCGTGCAGCAGCTCGTCCGCCGACACCTCGGCGTCCTCGGCGGTGACCTTCACGTTGTTCACGTACGCCCCGCCCTCCTTCACCGTGCGGCGCGCTCCCGACTTGCTCGGCGCGAGACCGACCTCGACGAACAGGTCCACGACCTGCCCGAGCTCCGCCACGCGCGCGTGCGGCAGCTCGGAGAGCGCGGCGGCCAGCGTGGCCTCGTCCAGCTCGGTCAGGTCGCCCTGCCCGAACAGCGCCTTCGAGGCGTTGATGACGGCCGCACACTGCTCGGCGCCGTGCACCAGCGTCGTCAGCTCCTCGGCGAGCGCCCGCTGGGCGGCCCGGGCCTGCGGCCGCTCGGCGGTCTGCTGCTCCAGCTCCTCGAGCTCCTCGCGGGACTTGAAGGACAGGATCCGCATGTACGTCGAGATGTCCCGGTCGTCCACGTTCAGCCAGAACTGGTAGAACGCGTACGGCGTCGTCATCTCCGGGTCGAGCCAGACGGCCCCGCCCTCGGTCTTGCCGAACTTGGTGCCGTCCGCCTTGACCATCAGCGGGGTCGCCAGCGCATGCGCCTCGGCGCCCGGCTCCAGGCGGTGGATCAGGTCGAGGCCCGCCACCAGGTTGCCCCACTGGTCGGAGCCGCCCTGCTGCAGCGTGCAGCCGTAGCGCCGGTACAGCTCAAGGAAGTCCATGCCCTGGAGCAGCTGGTAGCTGAACTCGGTGTAGCTGATGCCCTGCTCGGACTCCAGGCGCCGGGCGACGGAGTCCTTGGTCAGCATCTTGTTGACCCGGAAGTGCTTGCCGATGTCCCGCAGGAACTCGATCGCGGACAGGCCGGCGGTCCAGTCCAGGTTGTTCACCATGACCGCCGCGTTCTCCCCCTCGAAGGAGAGGAACGGCTCGATCTGGCTCCGCAGCCGGTTCACCCAGTTCGCGACCGTCTCCGGGTCGTTCAGGGTGCGCTCGGCGGTCGGCCGCGGGTCGCCGATCTGGCCGGTGGCCCCGCCGACCAGCGCCAGCGGCCGGTGACCGGCCTGCTGGAGCCGGCGGACGGTGAGCACCTGGACCAGGTGGCCGACGTGGAGACTGGCCGCGGTCGGGTCGAAGCCGCAATAGAACGTGACGGGACCGTCCGCGAGAGCCTTGCGCAGGGCGTCCTCGTCGGTGGACTGGGCGAACAGCCCGCGCCACTTGAGCTCGTCGACGATGTCCGTCACGATTCTCGGTCTCCTTGGTTGATGGTCGTCACGCCGTGCTCAGTCTATGGGGGTCAGACACCCTTGCTGACCGAGCTCATGTTGAAGTCCGGCACCCGCAGCGCCGGCATCGCGGCCCTGGTGAACCAGTCGCTCCACTCGCGCGGCAGCGTCTTCTCGGTCCGTCCCGCCTCCGAGGCCCGCGACAGCAGGTCCACCGGCGACTCGTTGAACCGGAAGTTGTTCACCTCGCCGACCACCTCGCCGTGCTCGACGAGGTAGACGCCGTCGCGGGTCAGCCCGGTCAGCAGCAGCGTCGCCGGATCGACCTCGCGGATGTACCAGAGGCAGGTCAGCAGCAGGCCGCGCTCCGTCGAGGCGACCATCTCCTCCAGCGAGCGCTCGCCGCCGCCGTCCAGGATCAGGTTCCCGGCGCCCGGCGCCACGGGCAGGCGGGTGAGCGCCGCGGTGTGCCGGGTGGTGATCAGATGCTCCAGCTTCCCCTCCCGCACCCAGTCGATCGGCGCCAGCGGCAGACCGTTGTCGAAGACGGAGGAGTCGTCGCCCGAGGAGTGCGCGATCACGAACGGCGCGGACTCCAGACCCGGCTCGTTCGGGTCGCTGCGCAGGGTCAGCGGCAGCGGCGAGAGGGTCTCGCCGAGTCGGGTCCCACCGCCCGGCTTCGAGAAGACCGTGCGGCCCTCGACCGCGTCCCGGGCCGTCGACGACCAGAGCTGGTAGATCAACAGGTCGGCCACGGCGGTCGGCGGCAGCAGCGTCTCGTACCGCCCGGCCGGCAGGTCGATCCGGCGCTCCGCCCAGCCGAGCCGCTGCGCGAGATCGGCGTCGAGGGCGGCCGGGTCGACATCCTTGAAGTCCCGGGTGGAGCGCCCGGCCCATGCGGAGCGCGAGCGGTCGGGGGACTTGGCATTGAGCTCCAGGGTGCCGTTGGGCTGGTCGTGCCGGAGGCGCAGCCCCGTCGACGTACCGAGGTAGGTCGAGGTCAGCTCGTGGTTGGCGAAGCCGTACAGCTCGCGTCCGCCGGCCCGCGCGCGGGCGAAGGCCTCGCCGAGCGCGGGCGCGAAGTCCGCGAAGACGGCGGAGCTGGTCTCGGCCGGCGCGTCCCTGAAGTCGGGGGAGGCGTCGATGCCCTCGACCAGGGGCTGCGCGTCCTCGGCGGGCCCCGCGGCGCGGGCGGCCTCCTCAGCGGCCCGTACCAGCGACTCCAGGTCGTCCACGGTCACGGCGGAGCGCGAGACGACACCGGACGCGGTGCCCTGCGCGCCGTCCACGGTGGCGACGACCGTGAGCGTACGGCCGCGGGTGACGCCGTTGGTGGTCAGCGCGTTGCCCGCCCAGCGCAGATTGGCGGAGGACTCCTCGTCGGCGATGACGACACACCCGTCCGCGCGGGACAGCTCCAGGGCCCGCTCGACGATCTCGTACGGCTTGCTGACGCGGCTCATCGACCGGCCTCCTGCGTCGTGTTGAGGATGTTGACGCCCCTGAAGAGGGCGGAGGGGCAGCCGTGGGAGACCGCCGCGACCTGGCCGGGCTGTGCCTTGCCGCAGTTGAAGGCGCCGCCGAGGACGTACGTCTGCGGGCCGCCGACCTTCTCCATCGAGCCCCAGAAGTCCGTGGTCGTCGCCTGGTACGCGACGTCCCGCAGCTGGCCGGCCAGCCTGCCGTTCTCGATGCGGAAGAAGCGCTGCCCGGTGAACTGGAAGTTGTACCGCTGCATGTCGATCGACCAGGACCGGTCCCCGACCACGTAGATACCGCGCTCGACGCCCCCGATCAGATCCTCCGTGGAGAGCCCGCCCGGGTCCGGCTGCAGGGAGACGTTCGCCATCCGCTGCACCGGCACATGGCCCGGCGAGTCGGCGAAGGCACAGCCGTTCGACCGGCCCAGGCCCGTGAGCTTCGCGATCCGCCGGTCCAGCTGGTAGCCGACGAGCGTGCCGTCCTTCACCAGGTCCCACGACTGCGCCTCGACGCCCTCGTCGTCGTACCCGACGGTCGCGAGCCCGTGCTCGGCGGTCCTGTCACCCGTCACGTTCATGATCGACGAGCCGTACGCCAGCTTGCCCAGCTGGTCGAAGGTGGCGAAGGAGGTCCCCGCGTACGCCGCCTCGTAGCCCAGCGCCCGGTCCAGCTCGGTGGCGTGGCCGATCGACTCGTGGATCGTCAGCCAGAGGTTCGACGGGTCGACGACCAGGTCGTACGCCCCCGCCTCCACGCTCGGCGCCCGCATCTTCTCGGCGAGCAGCCCGGGGATCTGCTCCAGCTCCGCGTCCCAGTCCCAGCCGGTGCCGGTCAGGTACTCCCAGCCGCGCCCGACCGGCGGCGCGATCGTCCGCATCGAGTCGAACTCGCCGGTCGTCTCGTCCACGGCGACCGCGGTGAGCTGCGGGTGCAGCCGGACCCGCTGCTGGGTGGTGACGGTGCCCGCCGTGTCCGCGTAGAACTTGTTCTCCTGGACGGTCATCAGCGAGGCGTCGACATGCGCGACACCGTCCGCCCGCAGCAGCCGCTCGCTCCAGTCGGCGAGCAGCGCGCTCTTCTCGGCGCCGGGGATGTCGAACGGGTTGATCTCGTACGAGGAGATCCAGGTCCGCTCCGCATGCACCGGCTCCTCGGCCAGCTCCACGCGCTCGTCGGAGCCCGCCGCGGCGATCACCTTGGCGGACAGCTTGGCCATGGCGACGGCCTGCGAGGCGACGCGCGCGGCCCCGTCCATGGTCAGGTCGACCCCGGAGGCGAACCCCCAGGCTCCGCCGTGCACCACCCGCACCGCGTACCCGAGGTCCGTGGTGTCCGAGGAACCCGAGGGTTTGGCGTCCCGCAACCGCCACGAGGCGCTGCGCACCCGCTCCAGACGGAAGTCGGCATGGTCGGAGCCGAGGGCACGCGCGCGTGCGAGCGCGGCGTCCGCCAGCGCCCGCAACGGCAGCGCGGTGAAGGCTGCGTCGAGGGAATGGATGCCAGATGGCACAGCTGTCTCCTGTCGTGTGAGACCGGTCGCCCCCGATCATGTCGCGCTTTCGGTCGCCACGCCCAGAGCTTTCTGTAGGGACCCGACAGTGACATCCGTACGCCACTGTCAGGGGTCGATTCCTCGCGGAAGGGACGGGACCGATAGGTTTTCGGTAACCAGACCGCTATCGAAAGGGTGATCCGTTGAGCCGCTCGGTTCTCGTCACCGGAGGCAACCGGGGCATCGGCCTCGCCATCGCCCGCGCGTTCGCCGAAGCCGGCGACAAGGTCGCGATCACGTACCGCTCCGGAGAGCCGCCGGCCGGCTTCCTCGCCGTCAAGTGCGACATCACCGACGCCGAGCAGGTGGAGCAGGCGTACAAGGAGATCGAGGAGAAGCACGGTCCCGTGGAGGTGCTGGTGGCCAACGCCGGCGTCACCAAGGACCAGCTGCTCATGCGCATGTCCGAAGAGGACTTCACCTCCGTCCTCGACACCAACCTCACCGGCACCTTCCGGGTCGTCAAGCGCGCCAACCGCGGCATGCTGCGCGCCAAGAAGGGCCGCGTCGTGCTGATCTCCTCGGTCGTGGGTCTCCTCGGCTCGGCGGGTCAGGCGAACTACGCCGCCTCGAAGGCCGGCCTGGTCGGTTTCGCGCGGTCCCTCGCCCGGGAGCTCGGCTCGCGCAACATCACCTTCAACGTCGTCGCGCCCGGTTTCGTCGACACCGACATGACCGCCGTCCTCACCGACGAGCAGCGCGCCGGCATCGTGTCCCAGGTGCCGCTGGGCCGCTACGCGCAGCCGGAGGAGATCGCCGCCGCGGTGAAGTTCCTCGCCTCCGACGACGCCTCGTACATCACTGGAGCCGTCATCCCAGTTGACGGCGGATTGGGCATGGGTCACTGATCACCATGAGCGGAATTCTCGAGGGCAAGCGCATCCTGATCACCGGTGTGCTGATGGAGTCCTCCATCGCCTTCCACACCGCGAAGCTGGCCCAGGAGCAGGGCGCGGAGATCATCCTCACCGCCTGGCCGCGGCCGACGCTGACCGAGCGCATCGCCAAGAAGCTGCCCCACCCCGACAAGGTGAAGGTCCTGGAGCTCGACGTCTCCAACGACGAGCACCTGGCGCGCCTTGAGGGCCAGGTGCGCGAGCACCTCGGCGACCGTCTGGACGGCGTCGTCCACTCCATCGGTTTCGCCCCGCAGGACGCGCTCGGCGGCAACTTCCTCAACACGCCGTTCGAGTCGGTCGCGACGGCCATGCACGTCTCGGCCTTCTCGCTGAAGTCCCTGACGATGGCGCTGCTGCCGCTGATGAGCGAGGGCGGCTCGGTCGTCGGCCTCACCTTCGACGCGCAGTTCGCCTGGCCGCAGTACGACTGGATGGGCCCGGCCAAGGCCGCGCTGGAGGCCACCAACCGCTACATGGCCCGCGACCTGGGCAAGCAGAACATCCGCTGCAACCTGATCTCGGCGGGTCCGATCGGTTCGATGGCCGCGAAGTCGATCCCCGGCTTCTCGGAGCTGGCCGCGGTCTGGGACAGCCGCTCCCCGCTGGAGTGGAACCTGGCCGACCCGGAGCCGGCGGGCAAGGGCGTCGTGGCGCTGCTGTCCGACTGGTTCCCGAAGACGACCGGCGAGATCGTGCACGTCGACGGCGGTCTGCACGCCATCGGAGCCTAGGGTCTTTCGTCTGGATCAGGCCGGATCAGTGAGCGGGGTCTGGTGCCGTGGCTCGCAAGGCGGAGGAGGGAGGCATGGCGGTGGGGGCACCTCCCGTGCCCGAAGGGCTACGGGGGACCATGCCGACCGACGACAACGCGGCTGGGGGTACCCCCTGCTCGAAGAGCTTGGGGGAGCGGCACCAGGGCACGCGAGCCCGGCAAGATCCAAGCGAGAGGCCCTAAGGGCTCGTACGAAGGCCGGGCGACCCTCCACGGAGGGCGCCCGGCCTTCGGCGTTCCCGCACCCGTTCGCCCGAGTCGAAAAGTCGGGCGAACCCCCTCACACTGGATCGGAGCGTGACATTCCGGCTACTGGTGGGGAGGAGGTAGGGACATGCGCGCGCCGCACCGCAGGGCCGCCGCTCTCGCCTCGGCCGCCGCACTCCTCGCCGGACTCGCCGTCGCGGCCGAGGTGCGCGCGGCGCCCGGTCCCGCCGAGGACGCCCCTCCGCCGACCGTCGCCCAGGAGCCCGAGAACTTCGGGGCCTCCTGCCGCACGGTCGTCGAGGGTTCCCGCGTCACCGCCTACTGCCACAACCCCTACCCGGACACCGATCGCGTCCGGCTGCACGTCGAGTGCGACCGGTGGTGGGACGTGGACACCGACAGCGCCCCCGTCGACGTGGAGGCGACCGCCTACGCCCAGCTGAGCGGCCGTTGCTGGAAGGAGGTCCGCTCCGCCTGGCTCACGCACCAGCCGGTCGAGCCGGCTCCGCGGGCCCCAGGTTCCTGAGGCACATGAACGGATACCCGGCCGCCTCGGCCGCCGCCGTGTCCGCGTCGCCCGCCCGGATCGCCTCCACCAGGCGCGCGTGGTCCATGTGGTGCTCCGGCCGCAGCTCCGGGCCCACGTCGTCGCGCAGCCACTGCCGCAGGACGTCCCCGAGGTCGGCGTAGAGCTCGGTCAGTACGTCGTTGTGCGAGGCGACCACCACGGCGTGGTGGAACGCGCCGTCGGCCGTCACGAACCGCTCGGCGTCGCCCGACCGCCAGGCCTCCTCGCGGCCGCTCAGCAGCCCGTCCAGCTGCTTCAGGTCCCGCTCCGTGCGCCGCTGCGCCGCGAGCCGCGCCGCCGAGGACTCCAGCGTCGAACGCAGCTCGGCGATGTGCCGCGGGTCGGATCCGGCGAACCGGCGGTGCATCACGCCGGCGAGCTCGCTGGTCGCGACGACATAGGTGCCCGAGCCCTGCCGGATGTCGAGCAGCCCGTTGTGCGCGAGCGCGCGGACCGCCTCGCGCACGGTGTTGCGGGCCACGCCCAGCTGCTCGACCAGTTCCGGTTCGGTCGGGATCCGCGACCCGACCGGCCACTCACCGGAGGTGATCTGGTTCCGCAGCTCGGTGATCACCTGATCGGAGAGCCCGGAACGCCGGGGGGAGCCGAGCGCCATGGTGCACCTTCCATTTCGTTCCGGATTGGACAATCAATGATCCCATGATTCTATGATGGCGCTCATGCATGACGAGCCGCAGACCCTCGAGACCGCCGCACCGCCGGCCCGGACCTCCAAGCCGACCGCCACCGTGGGGGATTCTTCCGCACCGGACCGGCCGGCTCTCTGGATCACCCGGATCGTCCTCGTCGGACTCGTCCTCGCCGCGCTCAACCTCCGCCCCGCCATCACCAGCCTCGGCGCCCTCCTCGAAGAGGTCCGCGACGGACTCCACATGAGCGGCAGCGTGGCCGGCGTCCTCACCTCCGTACCCCCGCTCTGCTTCGCGGTCTTCGGCATCACGGCGCCCCGCCTCGCCCGCCGCTTCGGCCCCGCGGCCGTCGTCTGCGCCGGCATGGCCGCGATCCTCGCCGGTCTCGCCGTCCGCCCCTTCGCCTCCGGCACCGTCGGCTTCCTCGCCGCCAGCGCCCTCGCCCTCATGGGCATCGCGGTCAGCAACGTCCTGATGCCCGTCATCGTCAAGCGGTACTTCCCCGACCGCGTCGGCAGCGTCACGGGCCTGTACTCCATGGCGCTCGCCCTCGGCACCTCCCTGGCCGCCGCCGCGACCGTGCCCATGACCGAGGCCCTGGGCGGCAGTTGGCGCACCGGCCTCGGCGTCTGGGGGCTCCTCGCCGCCCTCGCCGTGCTGCCCTGGGTCCCGCTGCTGCGCGACCGGGCCACGGGGTCGGCGACAGGCGCGGCCGAGGCCCGCTCCGCGGCCCCCTCGACCGCCCCGCTCCGGATCACCCGCAGCCGCACCGCCTGGACCCTCGGCGCCTACTTCGGCCTCCAGGCCACCGGCGCGTACATCACGATGGGCTGGATGCCGCAGATCTTCCGCGACGCCGGCGTCCCGGCCGGTACGGCCGGTGTGCTGCTCGCCGTCACCATGGTGATGGGCGTACCGCTCGCGTTCGTCATCCCGCGCCTCGCGACCCGGCTCAAGACCCAGGGCCCGATCGTCGTCGCCCTGGGCCTGTGCGGCCTGGTCGGCTACACGGGCCTCTTCCTCGCGCCCTCCGGCGGCGCCTGGGTCTGGGCGGTGCTCCTCGGCGTCTCCAACTGCTCCTTCCCGCTCGCCCTCACCATGATCGGTATGCGCTCGCGCAGCGGCGCCGGCGTCGTCCGGCTCTCCGCCTTCGCGCAGAGCGTCGGCTACCTCATCTCCATCCCCGGCCCGCTGCTGGTAGGCGTCCTCTACCAGCACAGTGGGGGCTGGGGCCTGCCCATCGCGCTCATGGCCGGGCTGATGATCCCCCAGATGATCGTCGGCAGCCTCGCCGGAAGGGACCGGACCGTCGAGGACGAATGCTGAGATGCGAGACTGTCTCCATGCCAGTGCTCGACCCGAACCCCCCGAACGGCCAGAAGAAGCTCCTGCTCGTGCTCGGCGCGATGCTGGGGATCTCGGTCGTCATCGCCGTCATCGCCACCTTCGCCTCCCCCTGACCCGCCCTCGCGGTGGGGTTAACCCCTCCATCCCCTAGGGGGTGAGTCTCAGGGTGAAGTAGGTGGATCACCGGATGGGCTCGACGATGCGCGCTCCGTAGCGTGGAGACATCGCGGCAGTCACCGCCGCGGGAAGTCCCGACCCACGGAGGCGGCCATGTCGGCCCGTACGCACACCCGGACCCCGGCCCCGTCCGTCGGCGGCGTCGACACCCGGCTGCCCTGGTGGGCGCTCGCCCTCCCGGTGGCCGCGTTCGTCGCCCTCTTCCTGCTGATAGCGGGACCGGGCGGGGCCCACGCGGCCGGTGGCGACCCGTCGGTCGGGCATCTCCTGAAGCGGATCCAGCAGACGCTGCCCCACTGACCCAACACCCTGCGCCCGGTGGCTCGTTTCATGCGAAGCTGGAGCCCATGAGCGTCGCAGTGACTTCCGGGGGGACACCCCCCGGCTCCCCCGAACCCCGCAGGATTGTGCTGCTCCGGCATGCCAAGGCCGACTGGCCCCAGGTGTCCGACCACGAGCGACCGCTCGCCGACCGCGGCCGCGCGGACGCCCCCGTGGCCGGGCGCAAGCTCGCCGACACCGGGATCACCTTCGATCTGGCCCTCTGCTCGACCGCCGCCAGGACCCGCGAGACCTGGAAACTGGCCGTGCAGGAGCTGCCGCACCGCCCCAAGACCGTCTATGAGGAGCGGCTCTACGAGGCCTCGCCCGGCGAGCTGATCGCCCTCCTCAACGAGGTCTCCGACGAGGTGAAGAGCGTCCTCGTCATCGGCCACAACCCCGGCATGCATGCACTCTCCGATGCCCTCGCGGGCTCGGCCGAGGGCGACGCCCTGGCCCGGATGAACCGCGGTGGCTTCCCCACGTCCGCGTTCTCCGTCCTCGGCTTCAGCGGCTCCTGGAAGTCCGTGGAGCACGGCGTCGCCACCCTGCTCGACTACTGGGCCCCGCACAGCTGACCCGCCCCGTACGGCGAAGGGCCCGGCCACCCCACGGGGGCCGGGCCCTTCGCCGTACGCGGCGGGGCGGTGCGGGACGCGGACGCGGACGTCAGTGCAGCAGATCCTCCTCGTCGCCGTCCGCCGCCTCGACCTCCTCGCGGGTGATCCCCAGCAGATAGAGGACCGTGTCGAGGAAGGGCACGTTCACGGCGGTGTGGGCGGCCTGGCGCACCACGGGCTTGGCGTTGAAGGCGACGCCGAGGCCGGCCGTGTTCAGCATGTCCAGGTCGTTGGCACCGTCGCCGATCGCCACGGTCTGGGAGAGCGGCACGCCCGCCTCCGCGGCGAAACGCCGCAGCAGCCGCGCCTTGCCCGCCCGGTCCACGATCTCGCCGGTGACCCGGCCGGTCAGCTTGCCGTCCACGATCTCCAGGGTGTTGGCCGAGGCGAAGTCGAGCCCCAGCCTCTCCTTGAGATCGTCCGTGACCTGGGTGAATCCGCCCGAGACCACGCCGACCTGGTAGCCGAGCCGCTTGAGCGTACGGATGAGGGTGCGGGCGCCGGGGGTGAGCCGTACCTCGGCACGGACCTTGTCCACCACCGAGGCGTCGAGCCCGGCCAGCAGCTCCACGCGCGCGTGGAGGGACTGCTCGAAGTCCAGCTCGCCGCGCATCGCCGCGGCCGTGACCTCGGCGACCTTGTCCTCGCAGCCCGCATGCGCCGCGAAGAGCTCGATGACCTCGTCCTGGATCAGCGTGGAGTCGACATCCATGACGACCAGCCGCTGCGCACGGCGGTGCAGCCCCGCCGAGACGACGGCCACGTCCACACCGATGCCGTGGGCCTGGGTGGCCAGCGCGGTCCGCAGCGGTTCGGTCTCGCAGCCCGAGACGGCGAACTCGACCGCCGTCACGGGGTACTTCGCGAGGCGGAAGATACGGTCGATGTTGCCGCCCTTCTCGGCGATCCTGGCCGTTATGGCGGCGGTCTGCTCGGCGGTCAGCGGGTGCCCGAGGACGGTGACGTGCGAACGGCCACTGCCGCGCGGCCGGTTGTCGCCGGTGCCGGAGATGATCTCGGCCTGGAGCTTCAGCGACTCGGCCCAGCTGTGGATGGTCGCGCGCAGCTCGCCCTGGGAGGCGACGGTCGGCTCGGTGACGAGCGCGCACAGGACGAGGCGGCCGCGGGACACGACCTGCTCGATGTCCACGACGTCGACGGAGTAGGCGGCGAGGGTGTCGAAGAGCCCGGCGGTGATCCCGGGACGGTCCTTCCCGAAGATCTTGACGAGAAGGGTGGGAACGTCTGAGGTCTGCGATGCGCTCATGGTGGTTCCACCGTATCGGGCACTGGGTGCCACCAGTCCCCCCGTCCCGCGTACCGGACACCCGGCTGGTCGCACCCTTGTCACCGTAGCCCCCGGAAGGCAGGAGGGCGCGGCCCCGTCACGACGACCCGCGCCCCGAGCCGCCGGGCGGCGGGCCGGCCGGACCGGCCGGACCAGGGGGGCCGGGCCGCGGACCGGGCGGCCCGGCCGACGGTGGCGGGGGAGGCGGCGGTGGCGGGGGAGGTGCCCAGAGGCCGGGGTGGCCCGCCTGTGTCGGAGCGCTGTGCAGCCCGCCGCCGCCCTGCTCGCTGCCGTACGGACGCGTCCCCGCACCCGGCGGGCGATACGGTCCCGGCGCCCGCGCCGGGGCCGGGGTCGGCGTCGGCGTCGCATCGCCGTACCTACGCTCCCGCCCACCCGCCACCCCCGTGGCGCACGCGAGCAGCGCCCCCAGGCCGCCCGCACCCGCTCCCCACACCGCCCCCAGCAGCAGCGCCGCTCCCACGTCCCCGTGCAGCTCGATCCCGGCGTCGAACGCGTCGATCCCGAGCACCGCGAGCGACGCGTCCACCGACACTCCGCTCAGCACCACCGGCAACGGCAGCGCGAGCGCGGCCGCCACGCTCAGCCGCACCCCGCACCGCCGGGCGAAGGCGACCGCCTCCAGCCCCGCCCGTGGCGTACGGGCCGCGGCCAGCACCCCCGCGGCGAGCATCGTCACGGCCGCGGCGACCGCGAGCAGCCAGACCCCCTCGTCGAGCTCCGCGAGCCGGCCCACCGTCACCGGTCGCTCCACCGAACCCCGTACGAGCGCGCCCAGCGGATCCGGCAGCACCTCCGCCAACGACCCGCGCGCCGACCCTCGCCAGGGCACGAAGAGCCCGAGTGGCACCCCGAGCCCCACCCCGTTCGGCGCGCCCAGCAGCGCGGCCCCGACGACCCGGCGGGGATGCTCGTCGCCGAGCGCCGCGTACCCCGCCGCCGCGTATCCGGCGACCACCGCCACCAGGACCACCGTCACCAGCGCCGAGGCCGCGGGCCGGGCCGCCCGCCGCACCGCGTCCCCGACCCGCCCCGGCGGCAGCGGCGCCCGCCGCGCGGCGAGCAGCGCGATCAGGACCACCCCGAGGACCCAGAACAGCGCGCCCGCCAGCGACTCGACGGCGTTCACCGAGAACCCCACCGACGCCTCCGCCTCCACCAGGTCCCCGACCCGGTCCGGCAGCAGCCCTCCGATGTCCCCGATGTCGCCGATGCCACCGACGTCGATGTCCCCGATCCCGCCCGCCCCCGGGATCTCGTCGACACCCCACGCGCTCCCGTCGATGGTCACCACGTCGTTCCCGGCCCACGCCAGACCGGCCACGACCGCGAGGAAGAGCGTCACCAGAACCAGGACCCGGGCGGCGAGTTCGGTCCCCGAGACGTACGGCCCCGCACGGCGCAGCGAGCGCAGGAAGAAGTACGCGAGGAACAGCGCCCCCGTCAGGGAGACCCCCAATGGCGTGAAGTCGACGGCGGTCTCCACCGCCGCTCCCTCCAGACCGAACGCCGACACATCGCCCGACGGCGTCACCGACCCGCCCACGCCGAGGACGACCACGGCGGCCGTCATCGGAACGAGCCCGCCGGCCGCGTCCGCGCCCAGCAGATGCAGTCCGAGCGCCGCGGCACCCGCCATCCCCACCAGTGCCCAGCTCACCGCGGCGATCGAGGCCAGAATCACATCGATCGCGCCCGCCCGCCCGCCATCACCGCCCGCATCCATCAGAACCCCCCGGTTCGTGGCGAGTTGCCCCATTGATGCGTGATCCGTATGCACTCATGGCGCTTACCACTCTCCGGGGTGATTTCTCCTCGCGTCAACGGCCCGTGCGGGGGCACTCGGGGGCGGTCGAAGCACGCCTCTGCGGGGTCTTCACACCGCCCGACTTTCGGAGTACGGGCAGGGCCTGAAATAGTTCCCCCCGATGTTCGCCATCCCTAGACTCCCTGCGACGGGGGTACATCGGGGGACAAGTAGTGGGGCATGGAGTGCCAGAACTCGTACTGGAATTGAACGGAAGGACCTGGACTCTCGATCCGTCCAGGTCGTACACCCTGGGACGTGATCCGCAGGGCGACCTGGTGATCGACGACGCCAGGGTCTCGTGGCGCCACGCCACCATCAGCTGGGGCGGCCGGAGTTGGGTCATCGAGGACCACGGCTCGACCAACGGCACCTTCGTGCAGGGGCAGCGGATCCACCAGATGGAGATCGGCCCCGGCTCCGCGGTACACCTCGGCAACGCGACCGACGGCCCGCGGCTGAACCTCGCCGGCGGCGCCCCGGCCCAGCAACAGGCCGCGGCCCAGGCGCCGCACGCCGCGCAGGCCGCCCATGGCGCCCCGAACGCCCAGCAGGCCGCCGCGCAGGCCGACTGGGCCACGCACCAGGCCCCGCCGCCGCAGCAGAGCTGGCAGCAGCAGGGACAGGGACAGCAGTTCCCGCACCAGCAGGGCGGCTCCGCCGGGCAGTTGGCGCAGCAGGTGCCCGGCCAGGGCGGCGGAGCCGCGGGGGCGCCGCCGGTCTACGGGGACCGCAGCCCCACCACGTTCCACCAGCTGGCCCTCGGCCACGTGATGCGCATCGGCCGTGCGCTCGAGAACGAGCTGGTCGTCTCCGACCTCCAGGTCTCGCGCCACCACGCCGAGTTCCACGCCACGCCCGACGGCCGCTTCGAGATCCGTGACCTCGGATCCCACAACGGCACCTACGTCAACGGTCAGCCGATCGCCAAGGGCGGCTCCGTCCTCATCGGCCCCAACGACATCGTCGGTGTCGGTCACTCGACCTTCCGGATGGTCGGCGGCCAGCTCGAGGAGTTCGTCGACACCGGTGAGGTCTCCTTCTCGGCCCGCCACCTGACGGTCACCGTCGACGGCGGCAAGCAGATCCTCAAGGACGTCTCCTTCGGCGTCCCCGAGAAGTCGCTGATCGGGGTCATCGGCCCGTCCGGCTCCGGCAAGTCCACCCTGCTCAAGGCGCTCACCGGATACCGCCCGGCCAACGAGGGCGATGTCCTCTACGACAACCGGAGCCTCTACAAGCAGTTCGCCGAGCTGCGCCAGCGCATCGGTCTGGTCCCGCAGGACGACATCCTGCACAAGGAGCTGACCGTCCAGAAGGCGCTCCGCTACGCGGCCAAGCTCCGCTTCCCCGGCGACACCGCCGAGGCCGAGCGCGAGGCCCGCATCGACGAGGTGCTGCGCGAGCTCAAGCTCGACATCCACAAGGAGAAGAAGGTCACCTCCCTCTCCGGTGGCCAGCGCAAGCGTGTCTCCGTGGCCCTGGAGCTCCTCACCAAGCCCTCGCTGATCTTCCTGGACGAGCCGACCTCCGGCCTCGACCCGGGCATGGACCGCGACGTCATGCAGCTGCTTCGCGGCCTCGCCGACGACGGCCGCACCGTCCTCGTCGTCACCCACTCGGTGGCCGAGCTGGGCCTGTGCGACAAGCTCCTCGTCATGGCGCCCGGCGGCTCCGTGGCCTACTTCGGTCCGCCGGAGGAGGCGCTGAACTTCTTCGGCTACACCACCTGGGCCGATGTCTTCTCCGCCTTCGAGAACTACCGCGACTACGACTGGGCGGGCCGCTGGAAGGGCTCGCAGCACTACCAGATGTACGCCGCGGACATCGACGCCGTCGCCGCGCAGCCGGTCCAGATGCCGCAGCAGGCGATGGCCAGGCAGCCCAAGCCGCAGGGCTGGGGCTCCCAGCTGTGGACCCTGATCCGCCGCTACTCCTCGGTCATCGCCTCGGACAAGGGCTTCATGGGCCTGATGGTGATCCTGCCGGCCGTCCTCGGCCTGGTCTCGGTCGTCATCCCGGCCGACTTCGGCCTCGCGCCGCCGAAGCCGCCGTCCCGCTTCAACGGCGACGCCGGCACGATCATGCTGATCCTCGCGGTCGGCATGTGCTTCTCGGGCGCCGCCAACTCCGTACGAGAGCTGATCAAGGAGCGGGTCATCTACGAACGGGAGCGGGCCACCGGCCTGTCCCGCTCGGCGTACCTGATGTCCAAGGTCATCGTCCTCGGCGTGATCACCGCCATCCAGGGCGTGATCATCTGCGGCATCGGCTTCGCCACCCGTGAGCTGCCGGCCGAGGGTCTGGTGCTCCCGCCGGCCGTCGAGCTCTGCGTCACGATCATCGCGCTCGGCTTCACCTCGATGATGTTCGGCCTGGTCATCTCCTCGCTGGTGAAGACCGCCGAGAAGACGATGCCGCTGCTCGTCATGTTCGCGATCGTCCAGGTCGTGTTCACCGGCATCCTCTTCCAGGTGTACGGATCGCCCGGCCTGGAGCAGTTCGCCTGGCTGATGCCCTCGCGCTGGGCCATCGCCGCCGCGGGCTCGACCCTCGACCTGGCGCACCTCATGCCGCCGTGGGACCACAAGGACCCGACCAACCTGGACCCGCTGTGGGACCACACCGTCGGCCAGTGGGGCTTCAACCTCACCATCCTGCTGCTCATCGGCATCGCCTGCGGCTTCGCGGTGGCGCGTCTGCTGCGCCGCCACGAGCCCGAGGTCATGCGCAAGTAGCACCGGCCCGCGACGAGGGGCGGGGGTTGGGGGCGCGCTGTGCGCGGGGGCGCGCGCGAGCTCG
>NZ_JBHWBS010000137.1:0-15006 GCF_042735655.1 Streptomyces sp. NPDC059567
CGCAGCGCCGTATCCAAGGCGCGGGTGTGCGCACCCATGTCCTCATGCACCTTGAAACCGGACGCACCGCCTTCGGCGAGCGCCTCCACCAGCGGTGCCGCGTCCGACGACGAGCCACGCGCCAGGAAACCGATGTTCACCGGCCAGGCATCAAAGGCATTGAAGGCGTGGCGGAGTGCCCAGGGCGAGTTGACGCCGACACCCCAGACAGGACCGAACTCCTGTCCGATGATGGTGGTGACACCAGAGGCGAGGGAGGCCTCCATGATCCGGGGCGAGAGCAGGTGGACGTGGGTGTCCACGGCACCGGCGGTGGCGATGAGGCCCTCGCCGGAGACGATCGACGTGCCGGTGCCGACGACCACGTCGACACCGTCGACGGTGTCGGGGTTCCCGGCCCGCCCGATCGCGTGGATCCGGCCCTCACGAATACCGACGGACACCTTGCGGATGCCCTGAACGGCATCGATCACCAGCACGTTGCTGATCACCACGTCACAGGTCTCACGGACGGCGGCGGCCTTCAGGTGAAGACCGTCGCGGGCCGTCTTGCCGAACCCGGCCAGGAACTCGTCGCCCGGCTTCTGCGAGTCCGACTCCACCCGGACCACCAGACCGGAGTCACCCAGGACGACCCGGTCGCCCGCCCGGGGACCGTGCACCGACGCGTACTCGTACGGGTCGATGTGCCGGCGGACTCCGGGGACACAGTGGTCGCCGTGGTCGCTGTGCCGGGTCGGCCTGCTCATGCCCCTGCTCCTTCGTCTTCGGGAGCGTCCGCGAGCGGCTCAGCCCCCAGGTATCCGCAGGCTGCGGCCCGCTTCAGCGCGACGGCCCTGGCACCGGGCGCGTCCAGCGGCCCGTCCACGAGCCCGGCGAAGCCGACGGCGACGCGGCCGCCGCCGATCGGAACCAGGCCCACATCGACGGCCTGTCCGGGGTCGAACCGGGTCGACGAGCCGGCGGGAGCGGCCAGCCGCATTCCGTAGGCGGCGGCCCGGTCGAAGTCGAGGCGCGGATTGGCCTCGAAGAAGTGGAAGTGGGAGGTGACGCTGACCGGGACGGCGGCAGTGTTGCGGACGGTCAGGGTCAGGCCCGGCTCCGGCAGGGCGAGGAGGTCCGGACCGGGCAGTACGGCACCGGGGGCACCGTCGTTCCGGCCGTGGGCCCCGAACGGCTCGGCGATGGCGGCGAGCCGCGTGCCGTCGTCGAAGACGGCCTCGACCTGGATCTCGGTGACGACGTCGACGACACCGGGCAGGACGTCGTCGGGGCCCAGTACGGAACGGGCCCGACCGATGGCCTCCGCGAGGCGCAGGCCGTCGCGGGCCGCCTCGCAGGCGGTGTCCGCGATGAGCGCGGTCGCCTCGGGCACGTTGAGCCGCAGCCCGCGGGCGCGGCGGGCGCGGGCGAGCTCGGCGGTGGTGAACAACAGCAGGCGGTCCCGCTCGGTGGGGGTCAGCGGCATGGGGGTGGTTCCTTTCCTCCCGTAGCCCGGTGATGCGCACACTGTGGCACTGACTGAAAATTCAGTCAAGAGATGAAGCATGCGTCAACTTCCGCCGGTCAACCCACCGATCACTCCATGGAGCGCGGGGCCGCGCGGACCGCTTCCGCGGCCTTACGGATGCCTCGGCGGGGTCGCCGGGCGGAAGCGCGCAGCGCCCGCCGCCGGCCCCCTACGGCTGCCGCAACCCGATCAGCTCCACCTCGACGGCATCCCGCATGAGGGCGCGCGCGTGATCGATCGCGAGACCACCGCTCAGCCAGCGCATGCTGAGACCTTCGAGCAGGGCGGTCAGCCGTTCCGCGGCGGAGGCGAGCCTGGCCGCCGGCGCCATGGGGTACACCTGGCCGAGGAGCGCGGCCACCTCCTGCACCCACACCAGGGTCGCCCGGGCGAGGTCCTCGCGCAGGACGGGGTCGAAGACGGCGCTCGCCCGCAGCTCGCCCCACGCCGTGCTGTTCTCCCGGACCTCGGGGGTGTCCTGGAGTTCCAGGAGCAGGACCTGGTCGAGCTCCTCGCGGGGGCTCATCGGTTCCTCGTCCGGGTCCTGGGCGGTGGTGTACCGCTCGGCGCGGTCGTTGATGAACTCCAGGGTGTGGCGCAGGATTCCGGTGCGGTCCTTGAAGTGGTAGTAGATCAGGCCGGTGGAGACTCCGGCCTCTTCGGCCAGTTCTTCCACGCGGAGCCCGCGGACCCCGCGCCGGGCGATCACCCGCGCGGCCGCTTCCAGGATCTGAGTACTGCGAGACGCCATGTCACGAACCCTATCCGGACGACCGGAGGGCGTGACCGCGGCAGTGGTCCGGCAGCACCTGCCCGCGGCAGCGGCCCCTTCCCCGTATCCACTCGGACGCTCAGCCGCTCCTCCGGTACTGGCTCAGCACGACCGTGACCGGGCCGCCCCCGGGGGTCGCCTCGATCAGCCGCGCCACGACGAGCCGGGTGCCGTCGGCGCTGCGCATGCAGAACGGCCGTTCGTCGGCGAGCTCGTCGAACGGCAGGCTCGCGACCGGTTCCGTGTCGATCCCCCGCTCGCAGTCGCTGGGGCTGAGCACGTATCCGGACGCGACGAAGGCGTCGGCGTTCTCGGGCAGCACGAGCCCGCCCTTGTCGCGGGCCAGGTACCAGTCGGCCGTCTCGGCGGGCGTCACCTTCCCTGCGGTCAGGTCGAATTCGTAGCCGTCGTCGGGGGCCGTCAGCTCGACGTCCGCGTAGCCCGGCCTGTACGCGACGTCCGGCTCCGCGCCGTACACGTCGGGACCGGTCAGGTAGTACGCGGTCCCGGCGGCCGCCACGAGCGCCACGGCGGCGGCCGCCGCCGTCGGAGCCGTACGACCGCGCCTGCTCCCGCGGCGGTCACGCCGTGCGGGGGCCGGGCCGTGGGTGCCGTCGTCACCCGTCGCGGCCGGCTCACGGACCGCCGGCTCAGGGGCCGCCGGCACGGCCGCGTGGGTGGGCCGGTCGCGCGGGGAGACCCCGTCGAAGAGGGTGGGCTCCGGGGTCGAGGGGCCCGTCGTCCGCCGCATGATCTCCCGTCCGACCGCCCCGGGCAGCCATCCGTCGGCGAACTCCGGCGAGGGACCCACGGCAGGGTGCGCGCGCACGGCGGCGATCACCTCGCCCGGGGTGGGCCGCTCGCCCGGCGGCTTGGCCAGGCACCACCCGAGCAGCTCGCGCAGCTCCCCCGGTACACGGGAGAGGTCGGCCGGCTCGTGGACCACGCGGTACAACGCCGCCGACTCGGGGCCCGTCCCGAACGGCAGGGCGCCGCCGGCCACGTAGGCGGCGAGCGCGCCGAGTGCGAAGACGTCGGTGGCCGGCGTCACCGCCCGGCCGAGCGCCTGCTCGGGCGCCATGTACGCGGCGGTGCCGATCCGCAGGCCGGTGCCGGTGAGTCCGGTGGCGTCGGCCGCACGCGCGATGCCGAAGTCGATGACGCGGGGGCCGTCCGCGGCGACGAGGACGTTGGCGGGCTTGAGGTCCCGGTGGACCACGCCCGCGCCGTGGATGGCCTGGAGGGCCTCCGCGATCCCGGCGACGAGGAGCAGCACCGCGCGTGCGGGGAGCGGGCCGTGGCGCTCGACCAACTGCTGGAGCGAGGGGCCGGGCACGTAGGCGGTGGCGAGCCAGGGGACGGCCGCGTCGACGCCGGCGTCCACCACCTGCGCCGTGAACAGGCCGTGGATCCGGCGTGCGCTCGCCACCTCCTGGGCGAACCGCAGCCGGAACTCGGGGTCGGCGGCGAAGTCCTCGCGGACCGCCTTCACGGCGACGGGCCGCCCGCCCGGGGTGTGGGCGAGGTAGACGACGCCCATCCCTCCGGAGCCGAGCCGGGCGTGGATCCGGTAGCCGCCGATCTCGCGGGGGTCGTCAAGCGACAGCGGAGGGTGGAGCGGCTGCACCCCGGGAGGCTGGGTGGAGGACATGGGCGGCTCTTTCGGCGGTGCGGAACGGCGGAACGGGTACGCGTCGCGGCCCCGCCCACGATCGTGCCTTTGACTAAAGTTTCAGTCAACATACGAGCCGGCGTCCGACCGGGCGACCGACCACGACAAGGAGCACAGGGTGAACGAGCGGAGAAGGGCGATCCTCGAGGCGGCCGCCCGGGTGATCGCGCGCCGAGGGGTGCGCGGACTCCGGGTGGAGGAGCTGGCCGCCGAGGCACGGGTCTCCAAGGCGCTCGTCTACTACCACTTCGGCGACCGCGCCGGCCTGCTGCGCCACACGCTGCGCTTCATCGGGGACCGGGCGGAGCGCTACACCCGGGGCCGCCCACCCGGGAAACGTGAACCCGAGAACTCCCTGCGGGAGCTGGAGCACCGGCTGCTCCTCGAACTCCAGGACGCTCCCGAGGTGCGCGAGAACAGCACGGCCTGGGGAGAGCTGCGAGCCAGCGCGGTCTTCGAGCCGGAGTTGCGGGAGGAGCTGCGCCAGGCGGGCACCGAGTGGGTGCGCGAGATCGCGGATCTGCTCGGCCGGGTCGACCCGGCGGCGGCGGACGCCGTCCTCGTATCCGCGGCGGAACGGCTCACCGTCCTCCTGGAGGGCCTGAGCACCCGGTGGCTCATCGGGGTGCTGCCGGCCGGTCACGCCCGTGAGCTGATGCGGGGAGCGATCGCGGCGGAGGTCGAGGGGCTGGGGCCTGGTCCGGGACCAGGGCCGGGAATGCCGGAACCGTACGCCGTGGGCCGGGTTCGCTGAGCGGGCGGAAGGGCATGCCGACCCCTCGCGACATTTGACTGAAAATCCAGTCAGTGCCAGAGTGGGGGCACGGCCACCCCCACTCACGCCTCCGAGCAGCCGTCTCCTTCGGCCTCCACGCGCGTGAAGCCACAGGCCCGCGACTCCCGCCGCCGCGCGCGTCACCGCGATCCCCCGCCGCCGCCGCCGGATACCCTCGCCAGCCCACGATCGGAGCCCACCGTGTCCTACCTTCCCCCCTCCCGCCGCACGGCCCTGCGCGCCTTCGCCGTGATCGGCGGCGCCCTCGGCCTCGGCGCCGCCGCCTGCGGTCCCGAGGCGTCCGTGCAGGGCGGCACGACGACCGCACCGGGGCGTACACCGGCCGCCGGCACCGAGCGCCGCTTCGGCGCCGAGTGGGAGAGCCACACCCGTACGTTCATGTCCTGGCCGGCCCTCGCCTCCGTCTGGGAGGACGACCTTCCCTACGTACGGGAGGACATCGCCCGCATCGCGCGCGCGATCGGGGAGTACGAGGCGGTCGTCATGATGGCCCGCCCCGACCAGGTGGCGGCGGCCCAGCGGGCCTGCGGTTCTCAGGTGGAGGTCATTCCGCTCGCCGTCGACGACCTGTGGGCCCGCGACACCGTCCCCGTCTTCGTGGAGGACGACGGCAAGGTCGTCGGAGTCGACTTCAACTTCAACGGCTGGGCGGCAAGCAGGAGCACACCAACGACGCCGAGGTGGGCCGCAAGCTGCTCGCCAGGTACGGCATCCCGCGCGAGGAGGCACCGCTCGTCGCCGAGGGCGGCTCCTTCGAGACCGACGGCGAGGGCACCCTCCTCATCACCGAGAGCTCGATCGTCAACGACAACCGCAACCGCGGGAAGAGCAGGGACCAGATCGAGGACCAGCTGATCGGGACCCTCGGCGTGGAGAAGGTGGTCTGGCTGGCGGGCGTCCGTGGCGAGGACATCACCGACGCGCACGTGGACAGCCTCGTGCGGTTCACCGCGCCCGGCGTGGTCCTGCTGGACCAGGCGTTCCCCGGTACGCCCCCGGACTCCTGGTCCCGCTCGGCCGACCAGGCCCGCTCCGTCCTGAGCACGGCGACCGACGCGCGCGGCCGGCGCTTCGAGATCATCGACCTGCCCCAGCCCGACCTCGACAGGATCACGGGCGAGGGCGACGACTTCGTGTCCACGTACGCCAACTTCTATGTCGCCAACGATTCGGTCTTCATGCCCAAGTTCGGGGACCGGAAGGCGGACGACCGGGCGAAGGGCATCCTCCAGGAGCACTTCCCGAAGAGGGATGTCGTCATGGTGCAGATCGACACGATCGCCTCGGGCGGCGGTGGCATCCACTGCTCGACGCACGACCAGCCCGGCAAGCCCGCCGCGTGACGTGACCGTGTCGGGACCCCCACCCTCAGGGCAGGGTCCAGAACACGCGCGTGATCAGGTAGAAGGCGCCGACCCAGAAGACGGTCACGCCGGCGACGATGCCGAGTCCGATCAGGTTGGTCTTCCGCCGCGGTTCCTCCGGTGCCGGCCGCAGCCAGCGCTTGAGCAGCCGGTTCACGTAGTAGGGCATCGTGAAGAAGCTCATGATGAAGCTCGACAGCAGGTTGCCCACGAGCAGCCCCAGCCAGAGCGGCCATTGCAGCGGTGACAGGGCGAGCGTCAGGAACACCACGGTCGGGTACAGGCCGACCCAGACGGCGATGGCGGTCTTGGTCTCCGAGGGCGGCGGCGCTTCCCTGCCGTTCTCCTCGAAGGCGAACCAGCTGCCGAAGGAGTTGTCGATCTTACGGAGCTTGAAGTCGTCGAACTTCGCGCCTTCGGCCAGCATCCCCCGCCGCTTCGCCGACGTCAGCCAGGCGTCGAGGTGCTCGGCGTTGTCGTAGCGGTAGAGGGTGGTCCATTCGTCCTGGACGCCCTCGATCGGCCGGAAGAGCTCGGTCCCGCGGAAGCCTTCGAACTTGCTCTCCTCCTGGCTCATGCGCTGCTGCCATTCGAGGAAGTCGTCGACGTGCTGCGGAGCGATGCGGTGGGTCACCACCACGGTG
Source organism: Streptomyces sp. NPDC059567 (assembly GCF_042735655.1). Lineage (NCBI taxonomy): Bacteria > Bacillati > Actinomycetota > Actinomycetes > Kitasatosporales > Streptomycetaceae > Streptomyces > Streptomyces sp. NPDC059567. The sequence goes on from NZ_JBHWBS010000137.1 coordinate 6,759, forward strand.
ACGAGCGGATCCGTCGGCTGCGTGCCCCCGCTGATCACCTGCTGGGTCGCGGGACCGTCGAAGTACTTCTCGCCGGTGTCGAGGAGACTCTGCCGGGTCGCGCTGTTCATCCACGCCTGCAGATGGGCCACCGAGTCGAAGCGGTAGACGATGACCCAGTCGGGTTGCAGGTCGGTCGCCGGGGAGACCTCGGCGCCGAGGTACCCGGCATAGCGGGCGGCTGCGGCGTTGACGCCGTCCTGCCACTGCTCGTACGCCCGCTCCATGCCCGGCCGGACCCTCCTGCCGATGATGACCGTCGCAGCGGCGTCCGTGCCGGGTGTGGTCTCCGGGTGCTCCTGGGTGGTCATCGCGCCGGGCCCGTCCGCGCGGGCCGGCTCTGGCCGAGCCGGCTGTAGATCCGTTCCGGGGTCAGGGGCAACTCGCGGTAGCGGACGCCGGTGGCGTCGCGGAGCGCGTTGGCCAGCGCGGGGGCCACCGGGTTGATGCAGCACTCCGCCATCCCCTTGGACCGCATGGGCCCGACGGAGTCCGTGGAGCCCACCAGGAGCAGTTCGGTGCGGGGGACGTCGGCGAAGGTGGGGATCCGGTAGTTGCGGAGGTTGGGGTTGGCCATGACTCCCTCCGCGTCGACCTGGTAGTTCTCGGTCAGCGCGAATCCGATGCCCTGGGCGACGCCGCCGTCGACCTGTCCCCGGACCTGCTCGGGGTTGATGACCACACCGGCGTCGGTCGCGTGGACGCTGTACAGGACGCGGATCTCACCCGTGACCGGGTGGACGGCGATGCGGAAGCCCTGCGTGTTGGAGACGACGCTCCGGGGTGAGCCGTACGCCTTGCGGGCGGCGGTGAACCGGATGCCGCGGGCCCGGGCGAGCGCGACGAGCTCCGCGAGCGGGACGCGGACGTCCCCGCAGACGACGTCCTCGTCGTCCATCGAGCACATCACGACATGGACACCCGCGTGGGAGGCCGCGAACTCCAGGATGCGGTCGCGCACGGCGTTGGCCGCCTGGAGCACCGCGTTGCCCGCGACGAACAGTCCGGCACTCGCGAAGGCTCCGGTGTCGAATCCGGTGCGGTCGGTGTCGGACTGCACGAGTCGGATCCGCGACGGTGTCGCGCCCAGCTGGTTGGCCGCGATCTGGACGTGCGCGGTCGAGGTCCCTTCGCCGAACTCGACGGTGCCGACGGCCAGTTCGTAGACGAGATCGTCGCCGAGGGTGATCCAGGCCTCGGAGATGTGCTCGGTCGGGGGTGCGGTCTCGTGCAGGGAACTCGCCGCGCCGACCCCGACGAGCCACCCGGGGCCGGGAGACCGTTGGTCGGCCGTACGGGCGAGGGAGCCCGCCACGAGGTCGATGCACTTGGCGAGGCCGTCCTCGTTGAACATCACGTCGTCGGGGCCGTCGTGCGTCGCGACGAGCGGATCGCCGGGGCGCACGATGTTACGGCGGCGGAGTTGAAGCGGGTCCATGTGCAGGGCGAGGGCCAGTTCGTCCATCGCCGATTCCACGGCGAAGGCCGGCTGGGTCATGCCGTAACCGCGCAGCGCGCCGCTCGGGACGGTGTTGGTGTAGACGGAGTAGGCGTCGTACTTCTTGTTGGGGCAGCGATAGATCATGACGGCCGCCCCGCCCGCGTACAGCGTCTCGCCACCGTGGTTGCCGTAGGCGCCCGTGTTGGACACGTTGCGGACCTGGAACGCGGTGAGTGTGCCGTCCGTCTTCGCGCCGAGCTTGACCGTCAGCTTCATCGGGTGGCGCGGCGAGGCCGTGGTGAACTCCTCCTCGCGCGTGTACTCGAAGGAGACGGGCCGCCCCGTGTCCAGGGCGGCGAGCGCCGCCAGGTCCTCGGAGATGACCTCCTGTTTGCCGCCGAACCCGCCGCCGACGCGCTTGCAGAAGACGCGGAGCTGGTCGGGGCGCAGGGCGAACAGATAGGCCAGTTTGACCTTGGCGATCGACGGGGACTGCGAGCTGGTACGGACGTTCAGCCGGCCGTCCTCCATCCAGGCGATCGATCCGTGGGTCTCCAAGTGCGCGTGCTGCACGCGTGGTGAGACGTAGGTGCCTTCATGGATCACGTCGGCCGCGGCGAAGCCGGCGTCGACGTCGCCGATGTGCGAGTGGATCTCCAGCAGGAGGTTGTGGACGGAGTCGCGGACGAACGGGTCCTCCGAGCCGTGCAGTTGGGGTGCCCCGGAGGCCATGGCCTCCTCGGGGTCGAAGACCGCCGGCAGTACGTCGTACTCCACGACGAGCCGGCGGCAGCCTTCCTCCGCCGCCCCGACGGTGTCGGCGACGACCGCGGCGACGCGCTGGCCGGCGAAGCGGACCGTGTCGTCGAGGATGTAGGTGTCGTCCGGATCGACGAGGTGGTCGGTGTGGATCGCCGTGGTGAACCGTCTGCGCGGCACGTCCTCCCAGGTGTAGACGCGCCTCACACCGGGGACGGCGAGTGCGGCGGTCCTGTCGACGGACACGATCCGGGCGTGCGCATGCGGCGAGTGCAGCACTTTGAGGTGCAGCATGCCGTCCATGCGGGTGTCCATGGTGAACTCGGCCCGGCCGGTCACCACGTCCTCGGCCGCCGGCGCGCCGACGCTCGTCCCCACGGCCCTGCCGGGCGCGGCGGTCTCCACGGCGGAGAGACCCCGCACGGCGTCCTCGATCGACCGGTAGCCGGTGCAGCGGCAGAGATTGCCCTTCAACGCCCGTGGCAGGTCGGCCTTCTGCTCCTCGGTGAACGTCGCCGACGTCATGATCATCCCGGCGGTGCAGAAGCCGCACTGGAAGCCCGGCGCGTCCCGGAACCGGCGTTGCGCCGGATGCAGGTCGCCGGGCGATCCGAGCCCCTCGACGGTGGTCACCTCGCGGTCCTCGGCGCGGAAGGCGGGGGTGACACAGCTGTGCACCGGCCGGCCCTCCAGCCACACCGTGCATGCTCCGCAGTCGCCCGCGTCGCACCCCTTCTTGACGCCGAAGTGGCCCAGTTCCCGCAGGAAGGTGCGCAGGCACTGGCCGGGGCGCGGTTCCTCGGCGAAGCTCCTGCCGTTCACGAGGTAGGTCATGCCGGGCTCCCAGCGATGAGTTCGCGGCGGATCTCCTCCGCGAAGTGCTCGGTGAGATGGCGACGGTGGTCGGGGGTCCCGTTGGGGTCGGCGAACCAGACGTCGGCGGGGATGGCGTCGATGCTCTGCCGCAGGGTGGGGGCATCGGGCATGTGGTCGAAGGCGAACCGCACCGGCCGCGTGGTGCCGGCGGTGACGGTGAGCGTCAGGTCGCTCGTGCCGGGCGTGTGCGTACCGATCAGGAACACGGTCGAACGGCCGAGGTGGGTCAGTGTGAAACGGCGGTGCGCGGCGCGCTTGCGCAGGGCGCGCGCCGGAACCTCGACACGGCGCAGGATCTCCCCCGGGGCGAGGACGTTGCGGTTGTTGCCCGTCACGAAGTCCAGGGCGTCGACGGTGCGTACGGACCCGTCGGGGGCCCACAGCTCGTACCGCGCCTCCAGCGCGACCGTGAGCGTGATCATCGGCCCGGCGGGCAGCGACATGCAGATGTTCCCGCCCACGGTCGCCGCGTTCCAGATCTTGAACGAGGAGAGGAACGCCTCGCAGGACGTGGCGAACAGCGTGCCCGCGGTCCAGTCCTGCGGCGGCACGAAGGCGTGGAGGTCGCGGATCGTGCACGTGGCACCGATCTCGAGACCGGCGTCGCCGCGGACGAGGGGATCCCACGGCAGCGCCGTGAGGTCGACCAGGCGGCGCAGCTCCGGCTGTTCCACGGAGAACAGCCACGTGCCGCCCGCGAGCCAGGCATCACCCTCGCGCCAGTCGGCGCCCGGCCGTTCCGACGGCCGCCGGACGACTTCGGTGATGGTGTTGAGATCCATGGGAACGCACCTGCCCCTGCGTATGGGGGCTGCGCCACCTCTGGCGGCGGGATCGACTACCGGCAGCCGCTGGTTGGGGGTGGGCCGGTGGACGCAGGGATCCCTTTCCAGCGTACCCAGATCGCCCCGCCCTCGCGCGACCGCAACGGACCGGCGGAGCTGTCAGGAACGAAGAATGCGAGAGGGAAGTACTCACCTCTCGCCACTCTCAACTTATAGCGCACAGGGGGCCTTGCCGCAAGGCCCCCGTCCTGCCGCACAATCACTGGCCTAAGCCTGATGCCGCGGATACGGGAGACTCACCAAGTGCGTTCGCTTTACCCTCTGACCACCAGTGCGTTCGACCTTCCGGACCGCCTGTCCGCCAAGGCCGAGCCGTCGCTGATCGCGGGCGACGAGCAGCACTTCGCCGCCATCGCGGAGAGCCTCGAAGCGTCGATCGCCGAGCTGTCCGACCGGCTCGACGCCGCGCGCAAGGCGCCGGGCGGCGTCGGTCGCGAGGCGATGGAGCGGGACGCGGAGATCCACCGGCTGACCGGGCGGCTGCGCGCCCTGCGCCGCTTCGGTCTCGACCTGTGCCTCGGCCACATCGTCGGCGCGGACGACGGCGAGCCCGTGTACATCGGGCGGCTGGGCCTCACCGACAGCACGGGACGCCGGCTGCTGCTCGACTGGCGCTCCCCCGCGGCCGAGCCGTTCTTCGCGGCGACCCACGCCAACCCGATGGGCCTGGCGAGCCGCCGCAGGTACCGCTGGACCCGCGGCCGGATCAGCGACTACTGGGACGAGGTCTTCGCCGCCGACGGGCTCGAAGGGCGCGCCGCGCTCGACGACCAGTCCGCCTTCATCGCCAGCCTGGGCACCAACCGCTCGCCCCGGATGCGCGACGTGCTCTCGACCATCCAGTCGGACCAGGACGCCATCGTCCGCGCGAGTTCTCGCGGTGCGCTGGTCGTCGACGGCGGTCCGGGTACGGGCAAGACCGTCGTGGCGCTGCACCGCTCGGCGTACCTCCTCTACTCCGACCCCCGCCTCGGTCACCGTCGCGGCGGCGTGCTGTTCGTCGGTCCGCACCGGCCCTACCTGAACTACGTCTCCGATGTCCTCCCCAGCCTCGGAGAGGAGGGCGTGCAGACCTGCACGCTGCGGGACCTCGTCGAGGAGGGGGCCGGAGCGGTCGGCGAGACCGACCCGGACGTGGCGCGTCTGAAGTCGTCCGCGGACATGGTGAAGGCGATCGAGAAGGCCGTCAGGTTCTACGAGGAGCCGCCCGCCCAGGGCATGACGGTCACGACCTCCTGGTCCGACCTCTGGCTGAGCGCCGACGAGTGGGCCGAGGCGTTCGCGGCACCGGGAGCGGGTACGCCGCACAACGAGGCGCGCGACCAGATCTGGGAGGAGCTGGTCTCGATCCTGATGGACAAGTTCGACGGCGACGTACCGCCCGAGCTGTTCCGGAAGTCGCTGCTCCAGGACAAGGAGCTGGTCGGCACGCTCAACGGCGCGTGGCCGCTGCTCGAAGCGGCCGACCTGGTCGGGGACCTGTGGTCCGTACCCGCGTATCTGCGGATGTGCGCGCCCTGGCTCGGCCGCGACGAGGTCCGCCTGCTGCAGCGCAAGGAGGCGCCCCAGGCCTGGACGGTGTCCGACCTGCCGCTCCTGGACGCGGCGCGGCAGCGGCTCGGCGACCCGGAGGCGTCGCGGCGCAAGCGCCGGCACGAAGCCGCCGTCGCGGCCGAGCGCGAGCGCATGGCCGGTGTCATCGACGACATCGTCGCGGCGGACGCCGACGGTGAGGGTGCCGTGACCATGCTGCGTGGGCGGGATCTCCAGGACAGCCTGATCGACGAGACCGCGCTGCCCGGCACCGACCGGGACCTGCTCGCCGGCCCGTTCGCGCACATCGTCGTGGACGAGGCGCAGGAACTGACCGACGCGGAGTGGCAGATGCTGCTGCTGCGCTGCCCGTCCCGGAGCTTCACGATCGTCGGTGACCGCGCCCAGACCAGGCGCGGGTTCACGGAGTCGTGGCGGGAGCGGCTCGAGCGCGTCGGGCTCGACCGGATCGAGATGGCGTCGCTGAGCGTCAACTACCGTACGCCGGAAGAGGTGATGGCGGTGGCCGAGCCGGTCATCCGGGCCGCGCTCCCGGACGCCAACGTGCCGAGCTCGATCCGCAGCAGCGGCATCCCCGTCGCCCACGGCTGCGTGGCGGATCTGGACTCGGTCCTCGACGACTGGCTCGCCGCCCATGACGACGGGGTCGCCTGCGTCATCGGCGACCCCACGTTCGAGGCGACGTCCCGTGTGCAGTCGCTGACTCCGGCGCTGTCGAAGGGGCTCGAGTTCGACCTGGTCGTGCTCGTCGACCCGGAGGAGTTCGGCACGGGCATGGAGGGGGCGGTGGACCGGTACGTCGCGATGACGCGTGCGACCCAGCAGCTCGTCATCCTCACGAGCTCCTGACGCCGGCCTGACGCGTGGCGCCCGGGGACGGGTCTCGTCGATCGACTCCGGGTCGGTGACGGTCCTTCCCCGGGCAGTACGACATCGTCACCGACGTCCTCCAGCCGCGCACCGGCCGGGCCTCGGCGTCGTACGGCAGCACCGCCGCGATCGTCCCGCCGGAGACGGCGATCGACGCGGGCCCCGTGCCTTCGGGGGTGATGACGCGTGTGGAGCGCAATACGAGCTGTACGTCGGGCAACGGATGCCCCTCCTCTTCCACGGTTGCTCCCTGCCAGGTGGCTGGGGACGGTGACGACGTCGGCCATGGTGAACTCCCCGATCACCGACCGGATCCCCAGCGGCTCGGGGAAGGTCCACTTCAGGGTCGACGGAGCGTCGTCGCGGTACTCCAGGCGTCCGCCGCTGTACACGACGCGTCGGCCGTCCCTGCGCTCCCGGGAGACCGCGCCGGCGGTGCGCGTCCCGGCGGTGGGGTGCCAGCCGCTCGGCCCGTACGCGACGTGGGCCTCGTCGGCCGTCGTCCAGTCGCCCATCGCCGCGGTGACCAGCGGGTCTCCGAGGCCGCCGAAGAAGGCCATCGCGGGGATCACGACCGTACCGGCGGCGGTCGCACGCTCCGCGAAGTGCGCGAACGTGTCCAGATTGGCCTCGATCTCGGCGGCCACGTCCACGTACGGGATCCTGGCGCGCAGCGCCGCCGCGATCACCGGGGCGGCGGTCGCGGCGAAGGGTCCGGCGCAGTTGATCACGGCGTCCGCGCCGACGAGCGCGCGGTCGAGCGCGGCCGGGTCGTCGACGGCCTCCCGGCCGGACCTCGAGTCCCGGCCGGGAGGCCGCGAGGGCGTGCAGCTTGGCCGCGTCGCGGCCGGACAGGACCGGGACGCATCCCCGACGCAGCAGCTCCGCCACCACGAAACGCCCGGTGTGTCCGTAGGCGCCGAACACGGTCACCGTGTGACCCGACTTCATCGCCGCGCCCAGGAGCTGCTGGAGACGACGGACGACAGCGTCGACGCGATCGCCGAGGCGACGGGCATGGGCACGGCCACGACCCTGCGCCGCCACTTCAACCGCGTGATCGGCATGCCACCGGACACGTACCGCCGCACCTTCCGCACCTCACGCGGCCGTTGACGGCGACTAGGCTGCGCTCATGCCGAGCCAGGAGCGATCCCAGCTGTCGATCGTCGACGAACTGAGCGCCCTGGCGTTCCCCGGACAGGAGGGCCGGCTCGGCATCGGCGAGGGCCGGTGGAGCGGGCCCGGCCATCACGTGGCCGTGCTGCGGCGGAGCCGGGACTTCTGGGACGATCGAAGCGAGGAGATCGTCGAGGCGGCCGAACAGGAACTGGAAGCCGACCTCGCCGCACTGACCGCGGCCCTGACCGCCCGCTGGGGCAGCCCGGCCACGGTCGACCTGTGGCCGTACCTCAGCGTCGACGAACCGGACCCCGACCACGTCGCCCCCGAGCCGCTGGCCTTCCTGAGCAACGTGGCCGGCACCATGCGGGTGTGGCACCCACCCCGCTCCGACCGCTGGCTGTCCCTGACCATCGGCCAGGCCGACCGGGAGTTCCCTCTCGAACTGCTCGCCGCGATCGGTGAGGCGTCCTCGCTTCCGCGGTGACGCTCAGCCGCCGGATGTTCCTGTGTCCGAATCGGCCGGGTCCCCCACCTCCCCACCCCTCTCCGTCGCCCAAGCCACTGGCATCATGGCACTGAGTGTGTTTTGCTGAGGGTACTCAGTGCCACAAGCCTTAGGGGAGCTCACCATCATGGGCAAGGACTTCGACCTGTATCGCCCGTCCGAGGAGCACGACATGCTCCGGGAGACGGTCCGCGCGCTGGCCGAGGCGAAGATCACGCCGTTCGCGGCCGCGGT
>NZ_JBHWBS010000138.1:0-14604 GCF_042735655.1 Streptomyces sp. NPDC059567
GGGAGTCAACGCGGAGCGTTGGCGACCGACGACAACGCGGCGAGGCGCGGTGCCAGGCGCCGCGAGCCCGGCATGATCGGAAAGACACCCCCTAGGGTCCCGGCGACCCCGGGATCAGCCGCTCGGCAGTGGCCAGGCGTACGGCCCCTCGGGGTCGTCCAGCCAGGCCCACTGCCGGCCCCCGAGCACCGTCACCCCGAAGCGCTCCCGCTCGGGCCGCCGCTCGCGCTGCCAGAGCGAGAGCGCTTCGCGCGCGTCGAGGGTGTCCTCCGCCAGGGTGCGCAGGAAGCGGAAGCGCTCGTCGTCGTACACCTGCCGCGGCAGACCCATCGGTCGCCGCCGGGGGAAGCGGGCGTTTCCGCCGCGCAGCGCGACGAAGTACGCGGAGGTGGGCAGGAAGCGGCCCTCCGCGTGGGAGGCGTCGCGCACCCGCAGCAGGATCAGCCCGGTGGAGAGCGGGGCCAGGACGAGCGCCTCGGGGCGGCACTGGGAGAGCCAGGCGTACGGGATCGACGGCACCGTGCAGGTCGCGACGATCCGGTCGAAGGGAGCGCGGTCGGGGCAGCCTCGGGCGCCGTCACCGGTGATCACGGCGGGCCGGTACCCGGCGGCGGCGAGATGGACGCGGGCGGACTCGGTGATCTCCTCGTCCAGATCGACGGTCGTGACGTGCCCGGCGCCGAGCCGGTGGCTGAGCAGGGCGGCGTTGTAGCCGGTGCCTGCGCCGATCTCCAGGACGTCCTGCCCGTCCCGTACCTCCAGGGCATCCAGCATCTGTGCCATCAGCGAGGGCTGGCTGGAGGAGGTGAGCAGCTCCCCGTCCCGTACGCGGGTGGCCAGCGGCTCGTCCTGGTAGGCGCCGCGCAGCCAGCGTGCGCGACGGCCGGGGTCGGGGTCGCCGGACCAGAGCCGCTCGTAGCCGCGGGTCCCGGAGACGTAGTAGGAGGGGACGAAGAGATGGCGGGGCACCTCGGAGAAGGCCGTGTGCCAGGCGGGGTCGCGCAGAGCGCCGTACGCCTCTATCTCCCGTACGAGAACCCGTCGCGCCCGTGCGCCGTCCTCGGCGAAGCCGTCCTCCGGCTGAGCGCCCATGCCTCCACTGTCCTGCGCGCGCGGTGGGGAGGCGAACGGTCCCGGATGATCCGGTGGTCCTAGGGGTGTGTCGGGGGGGGGGGGGGGGGCGGGCGCCCCCCCCGCCCCGCCGGGCGGGCGGCGTGGGGGGGCTCGCCGAGCCCGCGCCCCCCGCGCCGCCCCGCCCCCCGCCACGAGATACCCCCTGGACCTCCGGTCCTCGGTCGGGGCATCTGAGACGATGGAACGGTGATGGAGATTCCGCGCGGCACACTTCAGGAGCAGACCTTCTACGAGCAGGTGGGTGGCGAGGAGACCTTCCGGCGTCTCGTCCGCCGCTTCTACCAGGGCGTCGCGGCGGACCCCCTGCTGCGCCCGATGTACCCCGAGGAGGACCTCGGGCCGGCGGAGGAGCGCCTCGTGCTCTTCCTGATCCAGTACTGGGGCGGCCCCCGCACCTACAGCGACCACCGCGGCCACCCCCGGCTGCGGATGCGGCACGCCCCCTTCACGGTCGACAAGGCGGCGCACGACGCCTGGCTGAGGCACATGCGGGACGCGGTGGACGAGCTCGGTCTGGCGCCCGAGCACGAGAGCCAGCTGTGGAAGTACCTGACGTACGCGGCGGCGTCGATGGTGAACACCGCGGACTGACGCATTCCGGTGTCGTGGCCCCGAATAACGGTCACGATCGAGTCAAGGTCCCCGTGCAAGCGGTTACCAGGGGCACGTGCCCTCTGAAAGCATCGGATGAACGTTCGGTGCGGTTCAGGGGGATGGGTGACCGGGTTCGTACTTCTGCGTGTCAGGGCACACCGGTTGCTGCTCGCCGCGGCGCTTCTCGCCGTCCTGCTGACCACCTCCGTGCTCGCGGCCCTCGCCGCCTTCTCCGGCTCCATCGGCGATGCCGCCCTCCAGGGCACCCTGCGGGGCCGGGCCGCGCCCGCCGCCGCGCTGGTGGTCTCGGCGCAGGTGCCGACGGGCAAGCGGGACGGCGCCGACGCGGCGACGCGTGAGGCGGCCGCCCGGACCTTCGACGGGCTGCCGGTGCAGGTGCGGAAGCTGGAGCGCTCGGGCCCGTACGCGCTGCCCCGGAGCCTTCAGGATCCGGGCGCGCGCCTGGGCGAACCGGACCTCACGCACATCGCCGCGCTCGACCGTTCGCGCCTCACGCTCGTGAAGGGCGCCTGGCCCCGCGACGGCGCGGCCGGGGGAACGATCGACGTCGCCGTGCCCGAGGAAGCCGCCGAGCGGCTGCGGATCGGACCGGGGACCGTACTCGATCTCACCGACCGGCTCGGCGGCAAGCCCGTCACGGCCCGCATCACGGGCGTCTACCGACCCACCGACCTCACCGACCTCTACTGGCAGCTGGATCCGGCGGGCGGGCGCGGGGTCCAGACCGTCGTGTTCACGACGTACGGCCCGCTGGTCGCCGACCCCGCGGTCCTCGGCTCCGGCCGTCTCACCACGGGCGAGACGTCCTGGCTGGCCACCGCCGACTTCGCCGGGGTCACCACCGGCCGGATGGACGCGCTGCGCGCCTCCGCCACGGCGGAGCCGAAGGCGCTCGCCTCCGGCACCTCCCGCTTCGGCTCCACCGTCACCGCGCACACCTCGCTGCCCACCGTCCTCGAACAGACCGACCGGGCCCTGCTCGTCTCCCGGTCTACGCTGATGATCGTCGCGGTGCAGCTGGTGCTGCTCGCCGCGTACGCCCTGCTGCTCGTCGCCCGGCTGCTCAGCTCCGAGCGGTCGGGCGAGACCGCGCTGCTGCGGGCCCGGGGCGGTTCGCGGCGCCGGATCGCCGCGCTCGCCGCCGTCGAGGCGCTGCTGCTCGCCCTGCCCGCCGCCGTGATCGCTCCGCTCCTCGCCGGTCCGCTGACCCGGCTGCTCGCCGACCGGTCCTCGCTCGGCGCGCTGGGCCTACGGCTCGACGACGCCCCCCTCGGCCAGGTGTCCCTGGTCGCGACGCTCGTCGCCGTCTGCTGCGCGGCCGCCGTGGTGGCACCCGCGCTGAGCACCGGGGACGGCGCGGTGGTGAGGCTCCGCAAGGGACGGACGGCCGCGCTGCCCGGGCCCGTACGGGCGGGGGCCGACATCGGCCTCCTCCTCGTCGCCGCCGTCGCCTACTGGCAGCTCGACCGGCAGACCGGGGAGTCCGGGGGTGCCGGTGCGCTCAGCGGCGACCGCGGGGGCTCCCTCGGCATCGACCCCCTGCTCGTGGCCGCGCCCGCGCTCGCGCTGCTCGCCGGCACCGTCCTGACCCTGCGGCTGCTGCCTCCGGCGGCCAGGCTCGCCGAGCGGCGCGCCGCGGGCGGCCGCGGGCTGCCGACCGCGCTCGCCGGCTGGCAGTTCAGCCGCCGGCCGCTGCGCGGCGCGGGCCCGGTGCTGCTGCTCGTGCTCGCCGTCGCGATGGGGATGCTCGCCATCGGACAGAGCGCCTCCTGGGACCGCTCGCAGGAGGACCGGGCCGACTTCCGTACGGGAACGGCACTCCGGGTCCTCGCCGGCGGCGCCCCCGACCCCACCCAGGCCGGGCGGTACGCCGCGCTGCCCGGGCTCGGCTCGGCCGCCCCCGCGCACCGCGCCACCACGGACCTCGCGGAGAACCGGACCGCGACCGTCCTCGCCCTGGACACACGGCATGCCGCCGACGGCATCCTGCTCCGCGACGACCTCGCCGACCGCCCCGCCTCCGCCCTGCTGACCTCGCTGACCCCGAAGGACGCCGCGCGCCCCGGGCTCGCCCTGCCCACCGGCAGCCGCGGCCTCGCCCTCGACCTGCGGCGCACGGCGCCGCCCGGCACGGCGACCGTCCAGGTGACGGTCGTCCTGGAGGACCGGCACGGCGTTCCGTACCGTCAGCTCCTCGGGCCGCTGCCCGCCGACGGCAAGCCGCACCGGCTCGCCCTCGACCTCGGCTCCGACGGGACCGGCCCGACGGCCGGCGGCGTGCTGCACCTGACCGGCGTGGAGCTGGACGGGCAGAGCGCCGACGGTCCGGGCGGGCGGCAGACCCTCGCCGTCGAGCGGCTCGTCTCCCTCCACGAGCGCGGCGCCGAGCGCCCGCTCGACATCCCCCGCCCCTTCGCCTCCTGGACCGCGGAGCACCGGACGACGGCGAACGGCGAGTGGCAGGATCCGATCCCACTCACCCCGGGCCCGGGCGGCACCGCGCCGCTCTCGGTCGGATACGACGTCGACGGCTTCTCCCGGACGGATCCCTTCGACGGTCCGGAGGACTTCAACGTACGGGTCGCCGCGCCGCGGCCCGCCCCGCCGAAGACGCTGCTCGGGGTGGCGAGCGACACATTCCTCGCGGCGGCGGGGGCGAAGAAGGGCGACGAGGTGGAGGTGTCGCTCGCCGGCCTGCGTCTGCGGGTGACGATCGTCGACAGCGTCCGGGAGTTGCCCACCACCGGCAGCGGCGCCCGGGCCGTGTCCGCGACAGCGCCGTCCGCCACGCCCGACGACGGGGGCGCGCTCCTCCTCGACCTGCATGCGGCCAACCAGTACCTCGCCGACGACCGCACCGCGACCCTGCCGCCCACCGAGTGGTGGCTGACCGCCGCACCCGGCCGGACCGACGAGGTCGCCCGGGCGCTGCGTGCCCGCCCGGACACCGACCCCGGCCAGGTGCTCGTGCGGGACGAGGCCGCCGCCGAGCTGCTCGGCGACCCGCTCGGCGCGGGGCCCAACGCCGCGCTGATGGCGGTGGCGGCGGCCGCCGCGGCGCTCGCGGCCGTCGGCTTCGCGGTCAGCGCGGCCGGCTCGACCCGTGAACGGTCCGCCGAGTTCGGGGTGTTGCGGGCGCTCGGTGCCCCGCGCCGCCAGCTGGCCCGGCTGATCGCCGCCGAACAGGGCCTGCTGGTCGGCATCGGCCTGCTGGTGGGCGTCGCCCTCGGCGCCGTGCTGACCCGGGCCGTCGTCCCCCTGGTCGTCCTGACCGGACAGGCGACCCGGCCCGTCCCCCGCGTCCTGGTCGAACTCCCGCCCGGACACGTGGCCCTGCTCCTCGCCGGGGTCGCCGCGCTGCCGCTGCTGATCGTCGCCACGATCGCGCTGCGCCGCACCGACCCCGCCGTGACCCTGCGCCACCAGGGGGACCAGTGATGCGTACCGCACCCGGCAGGAAGGCGACCGCCATGCCCCGCAAGCCCGCCCGCGCCGTGGCGCCCTGGGTGCGGACCCGGCTGCGGACCGCCCCCGGGACGGCATGGGCCTTCGCCCTCCTCGTCCTGGTCACCGCCTTCCTCGCCGCCGCCCTCCCCCGGACCGTCGACAGGTACGAGACCGAGGGGCTGCGGCACGACATCGCCACCGCCGCGCCCGCCAAGGCGGTCCTCGGCATCACGACGCTCCTTCCGCGGGTACCCGCGGAGGGCGGCATCGAGCCCGAGCGGCTGGCCAAGGACCGCGCCGCGCTGGAGGAGCTGCTGCCGGAGCCGCTGCGCGCCGACCCCCGGGAGTCGGTGCACGGGGTGCGGACCACGAAGCGGGTCACCGGACTCGACCCCTGGCTTCCCCGACCGTTCGGGATACCACCCGAGTTCACGATGGCCACACCGTCCGGGCTCGCCGAGCACACGACGGTGCGGGAGGGCCGGCTGCCCGCCGGGGCCGACGCGGCCAAGGGCACGAGCGAGGCGGCCGTCACCACGTCGACGGCGAAGTCCCTGAAGCTGAAGGTCGGTTCGGTGGTGCACGTGCCGACCAAGTTCTCCCCGACCCCGCTCGCCGTCACCATCACCGGCATCGTGGAGCCCGTGCGGCCCGCGGGCGCCTACTGGTCCGTGGAACCCCTCCTGCGGTCCCCCGTGTACGCCGTGGTCCCGCGCGGCGACGGCACACAGTTCTACTGGCAGGCCGCGCTGCTGCTCCCGCCCGCCGCCGGCCCCGTGCTCCTGACGGGCAGCGGTGAGCCGGAGCTGTACTGGCGCCTCGCGCCGGCCTCGGGCCATCTCACCGCGCAGGACACGTCCCGGCTCGGAGACGCGGTCGCCTCCATGTCCGGCGGCCCCGGCCTGGTGCGGGTCCGGGAGGCGATCGGCCGGAACGGCGCGGTCGACACCGACCTCGACGAGGTCGTCGGCGCCTACCGCGGGATGCGTACGGCGATCGCCCCGGTCGTCGCCGTCGCCGCGTTCGGCATCGGCGCGGTCGCGGCGGTCGTCCTCGCCATGACCGGCGGTCTGTTCGCGGCGCGGCGCGCCGCCGAGCTGGCGCTGCTGCGCTCGCGCGGCGGCTCGCTCGCGGGCATCGGCGTCCGGCTGCTCGGCGAGACGGCCGTCCTGGCCCTGCCCGCCGCCGGGCTCGGTCTGCTGCTCGCGACGGTCGTCCTCCCCGGCGCCCGCTTCCTGCCGGCCCTGGCCGCGGCCGGCGCGGTCGCGCTCCTGGCCACGCCGGCGCTGCCGCTGCGCGCGCTGTTCCTGCACCGCAGGCCGCTCACGCACGGCGGGCGCCAGGACCTGATCGACGCCCGCCCCTCCCGGGGCCGTACCGTCGCCGAACTCACCGTGCTCGTCCTGGCCGTCGGCGCGGTCGTGGCGCTGCGCCGACGCGGTACGGAGGATTCCGGGGACTACCTCGTGAGCTCGGCCCCGGTGCTGGTCGCGCTGATCGCCGCGCTGGTGCTCGTACGGCTGTATCCGCTGCCGCTGCGGTGGGCTGCCCGCCCGGCGCGCAGGCTGCGCGGCGCGGTGGGATATCTGTCGCTGGCCCGGGCCGGGCGTTCCTCGGCGACCGGTGCGCTGCCGCTGCTCGCGCTGCTCGTGGCGCTGACGACCGCCGCGTTCGGCGGCTCGGTGATCGCCGGGGTCGCCGACGCCCGCGACCGGGCCGCGCTCCTGGAGACGGGCGCGGACGCACGGGTCACCGGGAACACCGACGGGATGCCGCTGACGGACGGCCTGGCGACGGCGGTACGCGGGTCGGCGGGGGTGCGGGACGTGGCCGCGGTGCAGATCGAGTACGGCCTGCTGCTGCCGGCCGGGACGGGCCGCACGCAGGAGGCACGGTCCGCGGCCCTGGTGGGGGTGGAACCGGAGTCGTACACCCGTCTCGCCCGGCAGACCGGCTTCGGGCCCTTCCCCGCCGGCCTGTTGAAGTCCACCGGCACAGGCGGCCGGATCGACCACGACCGGATCCTGCCGGCGATCGCGTCCCCGGCGGTCGCGGCGCGGCTCGGCGGCGAGCCGCAGAGCGTGACGGCGGCCGCGGGTGAGTTCAAGGTGCGGATCATGGCGGTACGGGCCGCCACCCCGGCCCTGCCCGGCGGGGACTTCCTGCTGGTCAACGCCGCCGATCTGACGAACCGGACGGACACCGCGCTGCTGGCGTCCGGCCCTTCGGTCGACGGGAAGGCGCTGCGGGCCGTGGTCGCGGCGAAGTCCCCGAACTTCTCGGTGGTGTTGCGGACCGAACGGCGGGCCACCTATGTGGACTCGCCGATGCAGTCGGGCGCCGAGCGGATCTATCTGGCGGCGATCGGCGCGGGCGCCGGCTACGCGGTGCTGGCCGTGCTGCTGTCGCTGACGCAGTCCGCGCCGGAGCGGGCCATGCTCCTGGCCCGGCTGCGGACCATGGGCCTGACCCGGCGGCAGGGCCGGCGGCTCCTCGGGCTGGAGGCGCTGCCGCAGGCGCTGCTCGCCGCGGTCGGCGGCACGCTCGTCGGCTGGGCGACGATCCTGCTGCTCGGGCCGGGAGTGGACCTGGTCCGGCTCTCGCTGGCGGCGGCGCCGGGGTTCGGCGTCCTCGACGGCGCGACCCTGCGGGCGGACCCGTGGTCGCTGGGGCTGCCCGCGCTCGGCGTGGTGGTCCTGACAGGGGTGGCGGCCGTCCTTCAGGCGTGGTGGTCGGCGCGCACAGGCTCGATCAAGGAACTCAGGGCAGGAGACGCACGATGACGGACATCAGCCTTGCGGAGCTGGAACAGCGGGCGACCGCGCACCGCGACCGGCCCTCGTACGGGCACGACGCCCTGATCGCCTGCGACCGGCTCGTACGGATCTTCACCACGGACGGCGTGGAGGTGCAGGCGCTCCAGGGACTCGATCTCCTGGTGAAGGAGGGCGAGTTGATGGCCCTGGTCGGGGCGTCCGGCAGCGGCAAGTCGACCCTCATGAACATCCTGGCGGGCCTCGACGTGCCGACGGCCGGCGCGGCGAAGGTCGCCGGCTGCGATCTGCTGGCCATGGACGCGAAGGCGCGGCTGCGGTACCGGCGGGACGTGGTGGGCTTCGTCTGGCAGCAGACGGCGCGCAACCTCCTCCCGTATCTGACGGCGGCGCAGAACGTGGCCCTGCCGATGCAGTTGCGGGGCGGCCGGGGCCGAGCGGGGCGGAAGGGCGAACGGGCGGAGGAGCTGCTCGCGATGCTGGACGTCGCGGACTGCCGGGACCGGCGCCCGCACCAGATGTCCGGCGGGCAGCAGCAGCGGGTGGCGATCGCGGTCGCGCTGGCCAACTCCCCCTCGGTGCTGCTGGCGGACGAGCCGACCGGTGAACTGGACTCGGCGACGGGCGAACAGGTCTTCGCGGCCTTCCGCCGCGCCAACGAGGAGCTGGGCACGACGATCGTGATCGTCACCCACGACCAGGCGGTAGCCTCCGAGGTCCGCCGCACGGTCGCCATCCGCGACGGCCGCACCTCCTCGGAGGTCCTGCGCCGCACGGAGGTCGACGCGGAGGGCCAGGAGTCCCTGGTGGCGCGCGAGTACGCGATGCTCGACCGCGCGGGGCGGCTGCAGCTGCCGGCGGAGTACACGGAGACGCTGGGCATGGAGCACCGGGTGATGCTGGAGCTGGAACAGGACCACATCGGGGTGTGGCCGGACGACAAGGGGCCGGAGGGCGCGGCCGGGTGACGGGGCGCCGGGGGCGGCTCTCGCCCCCGGCGGGCTTCGCCACGCACCAGGGGACTGGTATGCGCTTCTCTTTATGGCGTACGCTGAGTTTATCGCGTAAACACAACCTGCTGGAGTGCCCATGACGCGCGCAGACCGGAGTGGCCGTCCCGCCACGCCCCACGACCTGAGCGCGGTCGCGGACCTCCTGTGGCGCGCCGACACGGAGGAGCAGCCCGAGGACCGCCCCCGGCTCAGCGTCCGGCGGATCGTGAACGCCGCGGTGGCCGCCGCCGACGCCGAGGGACTGGCCGCCCTCTCGATGCAGCGCGTCGCCACGGAACTCGGCTGCACGGCGATGGCCCTCTACCGGCACATCCCCGGCAAGGATCAACTGATCGCGGCGATGACCGACTTCGCGACCGGCCGTCCACCGGCGCCCCCGTCTCCCCAGGCCGGGTGGCGCGCCGAGGTCGAGGCGTGGGTGGCGTCGCTGTGGGACCTCTATCTGCGACACCCGTGGATGCTGCGGGTCCCGACGTCGAGCGCACCGGTCGGCCCGAACGAACTGGCCTGGTTCGAGGCGCTCCTGAGACCGCTGGACCGCGCGGGCCTGCCCCGTGAGGAACTGATCCCGCTCGCCACCTTCGTCTCCAGTGCCGTTCGCGACCTGGCGCGGGTGGCCACCGAACTCGATCCCGAAAGCGCCGCCGCGTACGGCGAGGTGCTGGCCCGGCGGCTCGACCCGGAGCGCTTCCCCCTCCTCTGCTCGCTCGCGGGCGAGGAGGGGCTCGACGAGGACGAGGACGGCGACGTCACCCCGATCGTCCGCCATGGGATCGCGCGGCTGCTCGACGGCATCGAGGCCGCGGCCGCACCCCACTGACCCCCGACACCTGATCGACCGAGGAAGGGACCACCATGGACGACCTACGGATACGACGGATGATGGGTGCCTGCGGCATCGCCGCCGGCCTGCTCGCCGCTGTCGGCGTGCCGCTGTACTTCGTGTACTCCGGAGCACCGCCGGCCTCGAACGTCCTCGCCAGAATCCTGCTGAACATCCTGACGTGCGGGGCCCTGTTGGTCTTCCTGACGGGGTTGCGTCATCTGATCCGCGGCGCCGGCCCGGCGTTCGAGTGGCCGGCGAGCCTCGTCTTCGGCGCGGGCACGGCCTACGTCACCGTCACGCTGGTCGCGGCGTCGATCGAGGCGGGAACGGTGCTGCAGCGTCCCGACGGGACGCTGGATCCCACCGTCGACGGGCCGCTGGCCCACGCGAACATGCTGCTGCACGGATCGGTCGCCAGGCTTCTGACGGCGGTCCTGCTGGTGGCCGCGGGGTACGCGATCCTGCGCAGTGGGGTCCTGCCGCGCTGGGCCGGGTGGAGCGCCTACGCCGTCGCGGCGGTCAACGTGGCCTTCGTACCGTCCCTGTTCTTCGGGACGGACGCGGCCGACTTCTACAGCGCCGTCGGCTGGGGGAACACGGCCCTGACCGCGGCCCTGATCGTCTACTGGGCCCTGGCCGTCGGTGTCGTGGCCGTCCGGCGCAGGCCCTCCCGGGGGTTCACGCGGCTCGCCTGAAGGTCAGTGCCTGTGCCGCGAGGTCGGGGCGACGGTCAGCGACATCGGGACCATACGCAGGGCTATCGAGCCGTACGGGGTACGCAGGCGCAGCCAGGGGCCCGAGGTGAGGAGCGCCACCGGGACCTCGTGCGGGGGCAGGAAACCGAGGGACTGCGCCGCGTGCACGGCCCGCAGCGGAAGCCCGGTGTCCGCGACCGTCCGCGACCAGATCTCGCGGCCGATCCGGTCCCGCTCCGCCCGCGTCCGGCGCCCCTCGGGCAACTCCTCGTCCCGCGCCCGGAATTCGGAGACGGCCGCTGCCACCGCGCCGCGCAGTGCCACCACTCCCGGCACTCCGGTCACCGGCTCCCAGCCGCCCCGCGGCGGCAGGACGCCGGTCCACGGCGGTCCCGTGACGGCGTCGGGGACGACGGCCTTGCCGGCCGACTCCTCGACGCCTTCGAGGAGTTCACCGGCCGACACCGTGACGTCCAGCTCCACCTCGTCGACAAGCCGCGCCGTGCGGATGGCCAGCACCTCGAACGACGGCGGCCGGCCGAACACAGCGAGCGCGCCGCCCCCGGCCTGAAGGCGGACGGCGGCGGCGCGGTCGTAGTGGATCAGCCGGGCCAGGAAGGCGGCGAGGTCCGCCGCCTCCCTGGCGTCGGCGAAGTGCAGCGGCGCGATCATGCGGCGGCTGTCATCCCGTCGTCCATGTACTCCTCGAGGAACGAGCGCTCCTCGGCGGAGATACGGCGCGGCCGCTGGGCCTCCAGGTCGAAGGGGACGACGATCGTGGAGGCCCGGACGTACGTCACGTCCGGGTCCTTGATCTCGTACGCGATCGTCAGGGACGCCGCGCCTATCTTCGTGACCCACGACTCGATGGTGACCGGCTGGTGCCGGTGCACCAGCGGCCGTACGTAGTCGATCTCGTGCCGGGCCACGACGGACCCGCCGGAGAACGACGGTGAACCGTCGCCCGGCGCCAGCCGGAACATGAAGTCGATCCGCGCCTCTTCCAGGTACCGCAGGAAGACGACGTTGTTGACATGCCCGAAGGCGTCCATGTCCGACCAGCGCAGGGGACAGCTGTAGATGTGACGCACGCTCAGCCTCGGGTCAGCTTCTTGTACGTGGCGCGGTGCGGACGTGCCGCGTCCGCGCCGAGCCGCTCGATCTTGTTCTTCTCGTAGGACTCGAAGTTGCCCTCGAACCAGTACCACTTCGACTCACCCTCGTACGCGAGGATGTGCGTCGCGACCCGGTCCAGGAACCAGCGGTCGTGGGAGATGACCACGGCCGCACCCGGGAACTCCAGGAGCGCGTTCTCGAGCGAGGAGAGGGTCTCGACGTCGAGGTCGTTGGTCGGCTCGTCGAGGAGCAGCAGGTTGCCGCCCTGCTTGAGGGTGAGCGCGAGGTTCAGGCGGTTGCGCTCACCGCCGGAGAGGACGCCGGCGGGCTTCTGCTGGTCCGGCCCCTTGAAACCGAAGGCGGACACATAGGCACGGGACGGCATCTCGACCTGGCCGACGTTGATGTAGTCCAGCTCGTCGGAGACGACGGCCCACAGCGTCTTCTTGGGGTCGATGTTGGCGCGGCTCTGGTCGACGTACGAGATCTTGACGGTCTCGCCGACCTTGACGGAGCCGGAGTCCGGGGTCTCCAGGCCCTGCAGCATCTTGAAGAGCGTGGTCTTGCCGGCGCCGTTCGGGCCGATCACGCCCACGATGCCGTTACGGGGCAGGGTGAAGCTCAGGTCGTCGATGAGGACCTTGTCGCCGAAGGCCTTCGAGAGGTTCTCGACCTCGACGACGATGGAGCCCAGGCGCGGGCCCGGCGGGATCTGGATCTCCTCGAAGTCCAGCTTCCGCATCTTGTCGGCCTCGGCGGCCATCTCCTCGTAGCGAGCGAGACGGGCCTTGGACTTGGCCTGACGCCCCTTGGCGTTCGACCGCACCCACTCGAGCTCTTCCTTCAGACGCTTCGCACGCTTGGCGTCCTTCTGGCCCTCGACCTTGAGGCGGGTGGCCTTGTTCTCCAGGTAGGTGGAGTAGTTGCCCTCGTAGGGGTGGGCGCGACCACGGTCGAGCTCCAGGATCCACTGGGCCACGTTGTCGAGGAAGTACCGGTCGTGGGTGACGGCGACGACGGTGCCGGGGTACTTGGCGAGGTGCTGCTCCAGCCACTGCACGGACTCGGCGTCCAGGTGGTTGGTGGGCTCGTCGAGGAGGAGCAGGTCGGGTGCCTCGAGGAGGAGCTTGCAGAGCGCGACGCGGCGCTTCTCGCCACCGGAGAGGTTGACGACCGGCCAGTCACCGGGCGGGCAGCCCAGCGCGTCCATGGCCTGCTCGAGCTGCGCGTCGAGGTCCCAGGCGTTGGCGTGGTCCAGGTCCTCCTGGAGCTTGCCCATCTCCTCCATGAGCGCGTCCGAGTAGTCGGTCGCCATGAGCTCGGCGACCTCGTTGAAGCGGTGAAGCTTCCCCATGATCTCGGCGGCGCCGTCCTGGACGTTCTGGAGGACGGTCTTGGACTCGTCGAGCGGGGGCTCCTGGAGGAGCATGCCGACGGTGTAGCCGGGCGACAGGAACGCGTCACCGTTGGACGGCTGCTCAAGACCGGCCATGATCTTGAGGACGGTGGACTTACCGGCACCGTTCGGGCCGACCACACCGATCTTCGCACCGGGCAGGAAGCTCAGCGTCACGTCATCGAGGATGACCTTGTCGCCGTGCGCCTTGCGCGTCTTGCGCATCGTGTAGATGTACTCAGCCAAGAGAAACCGTCCGGCAAAGAGTGAGTGGGCAGGTACACCCCATCTTGCCTGACCGCCACCCCTGGGAGCGAACCAGTACCTGGGGGAGCCCCTGACCTGCGGGTTCCTGGATCACCCTCGTAGCGGATCTGTCACCGTCGGTCGCCAGGTCACCCCAGGAGCCCCGTCGCACGGCCCTCAGCCGGCCCGCACGCCCGCGTCCGGCGCGTGCGGGCCGGTGCTGGGACCGGAAGCGACTTCGCTCAGCGGACGGCGTCGCCCATCCGCGCTCACTTCTCCCTGAAGTGCTCGATCAGACGTGAGTAGCTGTCATTGGCATGACCGTTCTCCACGGCCTTGCTCACGAGGTCGAGGGTGTAATTGGGGAAGTCGGCGTCGATGTTCCGCGCCTCGCTCTCGCGGACCAGGTCCTCGAGCGAGGGCCGGTGGTGCTGGAGCGCTCCGTACTGCGTCGCGTACTCCCCGCGGTCGACCTCGTCGGCGATCATCGGGAACGACGCCATCAGCGCGGCGACGGACGGGCCGGCGTCGTCCAGGAACCGCTTCGCCTCGATGCCCTCGCTGGACAGCAGGGCGGCCGCGTGCAGGAATCCGTTGAGCGCGCCCCACATGGTGCCGTGCACGGCCATCCCGTACAGGGCCGGTACGCCGGCGTCGGCCGAGATCAGCGTTCCCCGGCCGCCGATGAGCCGGAGCGTCGAAGGGAAGTCGCCGAAGACGGCGTCGGAACCGCCGTAGAAGATCACCGTCTCCGCTCCCCCGATGCCGGGGGCGATCGTCATGATCTGTCCATGGAGATACCGCGTGCCCCGGCCCCTGACCCACTCGGCCACGGCCCTGGCCTCTTCCGACGTCCCATCCGTGAGGTTGAGCACCGAGCGGCCGGCAAGCGCGTCGCCCGACGATTCCAGAACCGCGCGGGCCGTCGCGTTGCCCTTCACGCTGACGATCACAAGAGGGCTGGCGGCAACGGCGTCACGGACGCTCGCGGCCCGCTCGGCCCCCTTGGCGACCAGGCGGTCGGCCTTCTCCGGCGTGCGGTTCCACACCGTGGTCGCATGCCCGCCGTCCAGGAAGGCCTCGGCAAGCGCGAAACCCATCTCGCCTAACCCGATCACGGTCACGGCCGGCTGGGCATCGGTTCGTTCTGAAGCGGTGTTCATCGAAGTCGCTCTCTTCCGGGTTGCGGTGGTGCTGCGCGAAACGCTCACGCTAAAACCTGAACCGAAGTTGAGGTCAAGCACTCCCAGAGCGCTCACGCCGACCGTCCCGAGAGCGGCGGGGCGGCGGCCCCGGAGGGTGTCAGGGGGTAGCGAGACGGCCCCGGTGCGCGGTGCGCACC
>NZ_JBHWBS010000139.1:0-14516 GCF_042735655.1 Streptomyces sp. NPDC059567
GCCCTGGCGGGCCGTGCCGCCCGGCACCCGGTCAGCTGGTCGGTCCGTCACGCCGTCGGCTCGTCAGCCGGCCGGCTTCCGGGCCGATCAGCAGTGCCAGGAGGTGACCGGGCAGGAGAGACAGGTGCCGGTACCCGTGAAGGACTTGGCCTCCATGGCGGGCGAGTCCTGGACCACGACCTCCAGGTCGAGGTCGAGGTCGAACTCCAGCTCTGCGGTAAGGGCGGTTGCCATGTGTTCCTCCGAAGAGTCGCGGTCGTGCGGTGCCCGGTTCGGCCGGTCACCGATCACGCCGTGGTGCGGGATGAAGATCTAGGCGGGCCCTCCAAACCGCCACTTAAGGGCCCCTAATTCCCGCCCGGCCCATCCCCGACGACCGGCCGAGGCGGCACGGGCAACCGCCCCCGGCGGCCGGTGCGACCTGGAACGCCGGGCCCTAGACGGCTGTTAGGGCCGCTTTAGACCGCTCGCCAAGCATGGCCGCGTCGTACCCGACGTACGGGGAGAGCTGGGAATGGTCGAGAAGACGGACGACACGCTGCGGTCGTTGTACGAGCAGGGCCGCGTGGCCGCCGAGTATCCGCTGGTGCGTGGCCTGATCGGCGCGGGCGACGCGGCCGGGACACGCTGGGCGGGAAACCTGCTGGCGCGCCTCGGCGCGGACGCCGTGCTCGCCGAACACCCGGACACACCGGTCCTGTCGGTGGCGTTCACCGGGCACAGCACCGTGTCCGGGCTCGTCGCGCCGGTCACGGCCGAGCTGGCCCGGCACGGTCTGCTGCTGCGCCCGCACGTGTCCGACTTCGACGGCTACGTCTTCGACCTGTCGGACGCCGCGAGCGAGCTGTACGCGGCGAAGCCCGACGCGGTCGTGTGCCTCCTGGACGCCTCCGTGGTCTTCGACGAGGTCCCCGTGCCCTGGAGCCCGGAGGACGTGCGCCGGGTGTTCGACGAGAAGCTGACGCTGCTCGACGGGCTGGCGACGGCCTTCGACGGAGCGGGGCAGGGCACGCTGGTGTTCAACACCCTGCCGCTGCCGCGCGAATGGCCGGCGCAGCTGATCGGCGTACGCGACCGGGCCAGGCTCGGCGCCGTGTGGCGGGAGGCCAACGCGCGGCTGCTGCGGCTGATGGACGACCACCCCGCCCTGACCGTCCTCGACCTCGACCCGCTGCTCGGCGCGGAGCTGCCGCTCCGTGACGACCGGCTCGGTGTCTACACGCACACGGAGCTGTCGCCCGAGGCACAGGCGGCGTACGCGCGCGAGGTGGCCCACCTGCTCCGCGCGTCCACCGGCCGCGCGAAGAAGGTCCTGGTCCTCGATCTGGACAACACGGTCTGGGGCGGGATCCTGGGCGACGACGGGATCGAGGGCATCGAGGTCGCGGGCTCCTACCGGGGCGAGGCGTTCCGCCGGTTCCAGCGGACCGCCCGGCAGATCGCGTCCCAGGGGGTGCTGCTCGCCGCGGTCAGCAAGAACGACCTGGACCCGGTGCGCGAGGTGCTGCGGTCCCACCCCGACATGACGCTGCGCGAGGACGACTTCGTCCGCGTCATCGCCAACTGGCGTCCCAAGCACGACAATCTGCGCGAGCTGGCCGCCGAGCTCAATCTCGGGGTGGACAGCTTCGTCTTCGCCGACGACAGCCCGTACGAGTGCGGGCTCGTCGCCCGTGAGCTTCCGGACGTCGCCGTGGTGGCCCTGGACGACGAGCCGGCGCTGCATGTCGAGAAGCTGCTGCGGGACGGGTGGTTCGACGTACGGGACATCACGTCCGACGATCTGAAGCGCCCCGAGCGGTACCGGGAGGAGCTGGACCGCAAGGACTTCCTGCACAGCTTCTCCTCGCTCGACGACTATCTGCGCGAGCTGGACGTCCAGGTGCGCTTCGCCGACGCCTCTCCGGCCGAGCTGGCGCGGGTGTCCCAACTGACGCTGCGTACCAACCAGTTCAATCTGACCACCGAGCGGCTCCAGCAGTCCGAGGTGGCCGAGCGGGCCGCCGCGCCCGGTTCCCTGGTCCTCACCATCCGCTCCGGCGACCGGTTCGGCGACAACGGAGTCGTCGGCGCCGTCCTCGCCCACCGCGAGGACGACACGCTCGTCATCGACAACTTCCTGCTCAGCTGCCGGGTGTTCGCCCGCGGCATCGAGCAGGCCTGCCTGTCGGCGATCCTCGGCCACGCCCGGGAGGAGGGCCTGCGCTCGGTGCGGGCCGGCTACCGGCCGTCCGCCAAGAACGGCAAGGTCCAGGACTTCTACCCCGGCAACGGCTTCAGCCCGGCCGGCGGAGGCACCGACGGTGCCCCCACCCTCTACCGCCACGACCTGGCGGAGATCCCCGCGCCGCCGGAGCACATCCGGCTGACCCTGAGCCTGGGAGGGCTGCACCAGTGAAGAGCCTCGACGACTTCCTGTCCCTCGTCCACAGCGAGATCGGCCTGTCCCTCACGCCCAAGACGGTGGGTGCCGGCTTCGACGAGCTGCCCGGCTGGGACTCGCTGCACCTGCTGACCCTGCTCACCGCGATCGAGCGGGAGACCGGGCAGCGGGTACCGATGACGCAGGTGCTGGAGTCGACCAGCCTGCACGACATCTACGCGCTGACGGCGCAGACGGTGGAGCCATGACCGGCGGCGCGGGTCCGGCGGCAGCGGCCGGCGGATCCCGTACGGATTCCCCGGCGGCCGGCCGCACGGAGTACCGGGGCGCCGGGTCCGGTACGGAGTCCCAGGCCGGCGGATCCCGTAGGACGGGCACGGTCACCGGGGCCCGTACGGCGTCCCCTGCCGCCGACCCGTCCGCCGGGGACATCGGTCCGGCCGATGGTCCCGCGGGTCCGGCCCGTTCGGCGTATCTGCTGCCCCGGCAGGCCGAGCCGGCCTCCGCGCGGCTGCGGCTGTTCTGCTTCCACCACGCCGGCGGGGCGGCCTCCTCGTTCTCCGGCTGGCAGTCGCGCCTGGGCGGTGCGATCTCCGTCGTGCCGGTGCAGCTGCCCGGCCGCGAGCACCGGGCCCGCGAGCCCCGGCTGCACGACTTCGCGCGGCTCGTCGACGAGCTGGACGAGGCGCTCGACCCCCTGATGGACGCGCCGTACGCCTTCTACGGGCACAGCATGGGCGGCATCGTCGCCTACGAGCTGGCCCGGCGCCGGGTCGTCCAGGGCCGCACACCGCCGCGTCAGCTGCTGGTCGGCGCCTGTCCCCCGCCGCACACACCGCGTGGCGACATCTCGCCGGACCGGCTCACCGACGAGGAGCTGACGGCCTGGATGACCCGCCTGGACGGGGTGCCCGAGCTGGTGCTCCGCTACCCGGAGTGGCTGCGGCTCGCCGTCGCCGTGCTCCGTGACGACCTGCGCCTGGCGCACAGCCGCGTCCCCGGCACCGACCACGAACCGCTGCCGGTCCCGGTCCGGGTGCTCGCCGGGTCGAGCGACCCGCTGGTGACGCCCCGGATCGCGGCCGACTGGGCACGCCACACCTCGGCGGACTTCCGGGTGTTCACCCTGACCGGCGGGCACTTCTTCCACCGGTCCGCGCCCGCGATCGTGCTCCGGCTGATCTCCTCGCTGCTCGCCGCCGAGCACGCCGCCCGGTCCTGACGGCCGCGCCCCGGCTTCCGGCGCTCTTCTCTCCCCCCTCGCACTCCCTGTTCCACCTGAATCCCGCGCAACCGAAATTCGGAGACGGTAGACGATGACTGCTGCACCCCACCCCGTCGTACTGTGGCCGGTCTCGGCGCCCGGACCGGCCTCGCTGCGTGCGCGCGCCGCCGCCGCGGCGGAACTGCTCGACGCCCTCCCCGGCCTGTCACCCGCGTCGGCCGCGGCCGCGCTGACCGCCGCCGACGAGGCGGCCGCGCACCGTGCGGCCCTCCTCGGCCGGGACCGCGACGAGCTGCTCGCGGGACTGCGCGCGCTGGCGGCCGGACGGATCGAGGAGGCCGCCGCCGAGGGGCTGCGCGAGGGCCGGGTGCCGGAGACGGGCGGCGCCCCGGGCGCCGTGTTCGTCTACCCCGGATTCGGCGCGCACTGGGACGGGATGACCGTCGATCTGCTCGACGGGTCCGAGGTGTTCCGGGAGAGCGTCGAGGCATGCGCCGAGGAGCTGCGCCCGCTGGTGGGCTGGGATCTGGTCGAGGTCCTGCGGGGCGCCGAGGGCGCTCCGCCGCTGGAGTCCGCGGCGGTGGTGATGCCGGCGCTGGTCGCCGTGATGATCTCGCTCACCGCCGAGTGGCGCTCCCGAGGAGTCGAGCCGGTCGCGGTGGTGGGGCACAGCATCGGCGAGATGGCCGCCGCGCATGCGTGCGGGGCGCTGCCCCGGTCCGAGGCGCTGCGGATCGCGGCGGTGTGGGGCGCGGCGCTGACCGAGGAGCTGTCGGGCCGGTGCGGCATCGTGGCGGTGCTGCTGCCCGCCGAGGAGATGCGGGCGCGGCTGGCCCCCTGGGGTGACCGGCTGGGTCTCGCCGCGGTCAACGGACCGGGTTCGGTGACCGTGTCGGGCGACGAGGACGCGCTGGCCGAGCTGGAGGCCGCCCTCGCGGCGGAAGGGGTACGGACGCGGCGGATCCGGGCCGACTTCCCCGTCCATGTCGGCCAGGTCGACGCGATCATGGACCGGCTGCTCGACGGGCTGGGGTCCGTGCGCCCGGCCGCGTCGCGGATCCCGTTCTACTCGTCGGCGCGCGGCGCCCTGCTGGACACCGTGGAGCTGGACGGACCGTACTGGGCGGGGCAGTTGCGCCGCCCGGTGCTCTTCGAGCCGGCGGTGCGCGCACTGCTCGCCGACGGCCACGGCGCGTTCCTGGAGGCGGGCCCGCACCCGGTGCTCAAGATGGCCGTCGAGGACATCGTCGAGGACGCCGGCCGGGCGGGGGACGCGGTCGTGACCGGGTCGCTGGTACGCGACCGGGACGGCCACCGGGCTCTTGCCGCGGCGTTCGCCGACCTGTGGGCGCACGGCCTCCCCGTCGACCTGGCCCGGGCGACCACCAACGGCGCGGCCGAGGCGGGCGCCGGCGCCGAGGCGGACCCGGGCGCGAGCGAACCGGTACGGCTGGAGCTGCCCGCGTACGACACCGCGGCCGACGCCGCCGAGGCCGCCGGACCGGCCACCGAACTCCGGGCGGAGCTGGACCCGCTGGCCCCCGCCGAGCGCCGCCGGCGCCTGCTGGAGCTCGTACGGGAACAGACGGCGGGAGTGCTCGGGGCCGGTCCCGGCGGCACGGTCGGTGCGCCCGGTGACACCTTCCGCGACCTCGGCCTGGAATCCTCGGCCGCCGTCGGACTGCGCAACCGCCTCGCGCAGGCCCTGGGCGTACGCCTGCCGGTGGCCGTCGCCTTCGACCACCCCACCCCGGAGGCCCTCGCCGCGCATCTGCACACGCTGCTCTACGACGCGGCGGCGCCGCGCGCGACCGCCCGGCGGGCACCGGCCGATCCCGGCGAGCCGATCGCGATCATCGGCATGGCCTGCCGCTACCCGGGCGGGGTCGACTCGCCCGAGTCCCTGTGGCGCCTGGTGACCGAGGGGACGGACGCGATCGGCCCGTTCCCGGACGACCGCGGCTGGGACGAGGACCTGTACGACCCCGACCCGGATGCCGCCGGCAAGTCGTCCACCGCGCGGGGCGGGTTCCTTCACGAGGCCGGTGAGTTCGACGCCGGATTCTTCGGCATCAGTCCGCGCGAGGCCACCGCGATGGACCCGCAGCAGCGGCTGCTGCTCGAAACGGCCTGGGAGACCTTCGAGCGCGCCGGCATCGACCCGACGTCGCTGCGCGGCAGCGACACCGGCGTCTTCGCCGGCACGTACGGGCTCGAGTACGGTCCCCGGCTCGCGGAGGCCACCGAGGGCGTCGACGGCTATCTGCTGACGGGCCAGCTCAGCAGCGTCGCCTCCGGCCGGATCGCGTACACCCTGGGCCTCGAAGGCCCGGCGATCACCGTGGACACGGCCTGCTCCTCGTCCCTGGTCGCCCTGCACCTGGCCGCGCGCGCCCTGCGGCAGGGCGAGTGCTCGCTGGCGCTGGCCGGCGGCGCGGCCGTCATGGCGAGCCCCGGTATGTTCGTGGAGTTCAGTCGCCAGCGGGGGCTCTCCCCGGACGGCCGCTGCAAGGCGTTCTCTGCCGAGGCCGACGGCACCGGCTGGAGCGAGGGCGTCGGTCTGCTGCTCGTGGAGCGGCTGTCGGACGCGGTACGCAACGGGCACCCGGTCCTCGCGGTGGTGCGGGGCACGGCCACCAACCAGGACGGTGCCAGCAACGGTCTCACCGCGCCCAACGGGCCCTCCCAGGAGGCCGTGATCCGCCAGGCCCTGGCCGACGCGGACCTGACGCCCGGTGACGTCGACGCCGTCGAGGCGCACGGCACGGGCACCCGGCTCGGCGATCCCATCGAGGCGCAGGCCCTGCTCGACACGTACGGCCGTGAGCACGACGCCGAACGCCCGCTCTGGCTGGGCTCGTTGAAGTCCAACATCGGCCACGCACAGGCGGCGGCCGGTGTCGGCGGTGTCATCAAGATGGTGATGGCGCTGCGCCACGACCGGCTGCCGAGGACCCTGCATGCCGAACGGCCCACGGAGCACGTCGACTGGTCGGAGGGCACGGTCCGGCTGCTGACCGAGGACCGTCCGTGGCATACGGTCGACCGACCGCGCCGCGCGGCCGTGTCCTCGTTCGGCATCAGCGGCACGAACGCGCACGTCGTCATCGAGCAGGCGCCGGAAGGCTCCGAGGGCGAGGTGTCCGAACTCCCGGCGCTGCCCTGGCTGTTGTCCGCCAAGAGCGACGAGGCACTGCGCGAGCAGGCGAGCAGGCTCCACGCGTACGCCGTCGAGCACCCGGACGTCCCGGCCGAGCGGGTCGCGGCCTCGCTGGCCGCCCGTACCCGCTTCGACCACCGGGCGGTCGTCGACTCCGCCGACCGTGACGGCCTCCTCGCCGGCCTCGCGGCGCTCGCCGAGGGTGCCGAGGCGCCTGGCCTGACGACGGGCACCGCGACCACCGGCACCACCGCGTTCCTCTTCACCGGCCAGGGCAGCCAGCGTCTGGGCATGGGGCGTGAACTGCATGCCGCCGACCCGGTGTTCGCCGCCGCTTTCGACGAGGTGTGCGACCGCTTCGACGCCGTCCTGGAGCGGCCGCTGCGGGACGTGGTGTGGGGGCAGGACGCGGAGCTCCTCCATCGGACCGAGTACACCCAGCCCGCCCTTTTCGCGCTGCAGACCGCGCTGTACCGGACCCTGGAGAGCCGGGGGATCGTCCCCGACGCGCTGATCGGACACTCGATCGGCGAGATCGCCGCCGCGCACGCCGCCGGGGTCCTCGACCTGTCCGACGCGGTGACCCTGGTCGCCGCCCGGGGCCGGCTCATGCAGTCCGCCCGCTCCGACGGCGCCATGATCGCCGTGCAGGCGACGGAGGACGAGGTACTCCCCCGGCTGACGGCGGGGATCGGCATCGCGGGGCTCAACGCGCCCGGCTCGCTGGTGATCTCCGGTGACGCGGCGGAGGCCGAGGCACTGCGGAAGCACTTCGCGGCGGAGGGCCGCAAGAGCACCCGTCTGACCGTCAGCCACGCCTTCCACTCGGCCCACATGGACGGCGTCCTCGACGACTTCCGCCAGGCCATCACCGGCCTGACCTTCCACACCCCGAAGATCCCGGTCATCTCCAACGTCACCGGACTCCCCGCCACGGGCGACGACCTCACCACCCCCGCCTACTGGGCCGAACACATCCGCCGGGCCGTCCGCTT
This sequence comes from Streptomyces sp. NPDC059567, assembly GCF_042735655.1. Taxonomy (NCBI): domain Bacteria; kingdom Bacillati; phylum Actinomycetota; class Actinomycetes; order Kitasatosporales; family Streptomycetaceae; genus Streptomyces; species Streptomyces sp. NPDC059567. Next base: position 7,764 of record NZ_JBHWBS010000139.1, read on the forward strand.
CCACCCCGGCATCCAGCACCTCGAAGCCGACGGCGTCACCCGCTACCTCGAACTCGGCCCCGACGCCACCCTGACCGCCCTCACCCAGCAGACCCTGACGGCGCCGGCGGTCGTCGCGGCCACCCTGCGCCGGAAGGCCCCCGAGGCCGGCACCTTCGCCGCCGCCGTGGCCCGTCTGCACACCGGCGGCCACTCCCCCTCGACCTGGCACCCGGCGCACCCCCCCGCCCACCCGGAAGACCTGCCGACCTACCCCTTCCAGCGGGACCACTACTGGCTCGCGTCGCAGCGCGCCGCGACCGATGTCACCGCCGCGGGGCTGACCGCGTCGGACCACGCCCTGCTGGGCGCGGCGGTCACGCTGGCCGACTCCGACCAGCTGGTCCTCACCGGCCGGATCTCCCTGCGCACCCACCCCTGGCTCGCCGGCCACACCATCGCGGGGACCACCCTCCTGCCCGGCACCGCCTTCGCCGACCTCGCCCTGCACGCGGCCGGGCTCACGCAGACCCGGACGGTGGAGGAACTCACCCTCGAAGCCCCGCTCGTCGACGGCGCGCAGGGACTTCTGCCGTTCGGGTTCGGCGGGGTGACGCTGTACTCGACGGGCGCCACCCGGCTGCGGGTGAGCGCACGGCCGTCGCCCGACGGAGGCGTGACCCTGCGTCTCGACGACCCGACGGGGGCTCCGGTCGCGGTGGTCGAGTCGCTGGTGCTGCGCGAGGCGTCCACGGCGAGCCTGGGAGCAACCGCCCGGCAGCACCCGCTGTTCACGGTCGCCTGGCAGCCGTCGCTCGCGGCCGACACGGTCACGGGGACGGAAGCCGAGGCCGCCGGCCAGGGGCGCCGGGTGGTGCTCGGCGGCTCCCCCGAGGCCCGGGAGCTGGCCGCCGCGCTCGGCGCCGAGCCGTACGCGGACATCGCCGCGCTCCGGGCGGCTCTGGACGCCGGAACGGCGACCGCCCCCGAACTCGCCGTGTACGCGCCCGGGTCCGCCGCGTACTCGGGTCCGGAGCTCCCGCTCGACGCCGCTCGGCGTACCGCGCACGAGGCGCTCGCCACCGTGCAGGCCCTGCTGGACGACGACCGGCTCGCGGACACCCGCCTGGTGGTGGTGACGCGTGACGCCGTGGGAACGGCCGCCGCCGAGGCCGGCGTGGCACCGGAAGTGACGGCGGAGGGCCTGGCCGCCGCGCCCCTGTGGGGCCTGGTGCGCTCGGCGCAGTCGGAGTACCCGGGCCGTTTCGCGCTGGTCGACGTCGACGGCGCACCGGAGTCGCTCGGGCGGCTGTGGACCGTCGCCGCGTCCGGGGAACCGCAGAGCGCGGTCCGCGCGGGCGAGATCCGCATGCCCCGGCTGGCCCGGGTCGCCGACGCGACGCCGACGGACGGGCCGTACGCGCAGAGCGCGCCGAGGCCGCTCGCGGCCGACGGGACCGTGCTGATCACCGGCGCGTTCGGACGGCTCGGCCGGCTGCTCGCCGAGCATCTGGCCGCCGAGCACGGCGTACGGCACCTGCTGCTCACCAGCCGCCGGGGCGCCGACGCCCCGGGTGCGTCCGAACTCGTGGCCCGACTGGCCGAGTTGGGTGCGGAGGCGCACATCGAGACCTGCGACACCGGGGACCGTGCCGCGGTCGCCGCGCTGCTGGCATCGGTGCCCGTCGCCCATCCGCTGACCGCCGTCGTGCACACCGCCGGTGTCCTCGACGACGGTGTGGTCACCGCGCTCACCCCCGAGCGGCTGGACACCGTGGTGCGCCCGAAGGCGGAGGCCGCCTTCCATCTCCATGAGCTGACCGCCGGCCTGGATCTGTCCGCGTTCGTCGTGTACTCGTCCGTGTCCGGTCTGATCGGTGCCGCCGGGCAGGCGAACTACGCCGCGGCCAACACCTTCCTCGACGCGCTGACCCACCACCGGCACGCCCTCGGCCTCCCGGCGACCTCGCTCGCCTGGGGCCTGTGGGGCGAGGGCGGCATGGGCGAGAAGCTGGGCGGCTCCGACCTGGCGCGGATGGCCCGCTCCGGTGTGGCCGCGATGACGGAGGCCGACGGGCTCGCCCTGTTCGACGCCGCCTTCGGCCGCCCGGAGCCCCTGCTCGTGCCCGCCCGTCTGGACCTGGCGGCGGTACGGGCCCGGGCGGCCTCCGGCGGGGTGCCCCCGCTGCTGCGCGGGCTTGTCCGCGCGCCGCTGCCCCGGGCCGGCGCGGCTGCACCGGGCGGTGACGGCGGGTTCGCCGCGGAGCTGGCCGGTCTCGACGAGGGCGAACAGACCCGCAGGATCACCGAGCTCGTGCGTGAGCAGGCCGCGGCGGTGCTCGGCCACGCCTCGGCGGCGGCCGTCGACGTCACCACCGGGTTCAAGGACCTCGGTTTCGACTCGCTCAGCGCGGTCGAGCTGCGCAACCGGATCAACACGGCGACCGGCCTTCGGCTGTCGGCCACGCTGGTCTTCGACTACCCGGCCCCGCAGGCCCTGGTGGCGCATCTGCGGGAGCGGCTGACGGCGGGAACCGCGGGCGGGGCCGCTCCGGTCGTGCGGGCCGCGACGGGCGGCGGGGCGGGCGCGGCGTACGAGCCGGTCGCGATCATCGGCATGGCCTGCCGCTACCCGGGCGGGGTCGCCTCGCCCGAGGACCTGTGGCGGCTGGTCTCCGAGGGGACCGACGCCGTGGGCCCCTTCCCGCAGGACCGCGGCTGGGACCTGGAGAACCTGTACGACCCCGACCCCGAGGCCGTCGGCAGGTCCAGCACGGACCAGGGCGGATTCCTCTACCGGGCGGGCGAGTTCGACGCCGAGTTCTTCGGCATCAGCCCGCGCGAGGCCACCGCCATGGACCCGCAGCAGCGGCTGCTCCTGGAAACGACCTGGGAGACCTTCGAGCGGGCCGGCATCGACCCGGCCGAGGTGCGGGGCAGCGACACCGGCGTGTTCGCCGGCACGATGTACCACGACTACGCGCCGCCCGTGCAGCACATGCCGAAGGAGCTGGAAGGCATCCTGCTGACCGGCAACACCGGCAGCGTGGTGTCGGGGCGGATCGCGTACACGTACGGGCTCGAAGGCCCGGCGATCACCGTGGACACGGCGTGCTCGTCGTCGCTGGTGGCGCTGCACCTGGCGGCGCAGTCGCTGCGGCAGGGCGAGTGCTCGCTGGCGCTGGCGGGCGGCGCGACGGTGATGGCGACGCCCGGCACCTTCGTGGAGTTCAGCCGGCAGCGGGGGCTGTCCCCCGACGGCCGCTGCAAGTCCTTCTCCACCACGGCCGACGGGACGGGCTGGAGCGAGGGCGTGGGCCTGCTGCTCCTCGAGCGGCTCTCCGACGCGGTGCGCAACGGGCACCCGGTCCTGGCGGTGGTGCGGGGCACGGCCACCAACCAGGACGGCGCGAGCAACGGTCTCACCGCGCCGAACGGGCCCTCGCAGGAGCGGGTGATCCGGCAGGCGCTCGCCAACGCCCGGCTCTCCGCGGACCAGGTGGACGCCGTCGAGGCGCACGGCACGGGCACCCGGCTCGGCGACCCGATCGAGGCGCAGGCGCTGCTCAACACCTACGGCAGCGAGCGGGACGCCGAACACCCGCTCTGGCTGGGCTCGTTGAAGTCCAACATCGGGCACTCCCAGGCCGCGGCGGGCGTCGGCGGTGTCATCAAGATGATCATGGCGATGCGGAACGGGGTTCTGCCCCGGACCCTGCATGTGGACGAGCCGACCGACCATGTCGACTGGTCCGACGGCACCGTCCGGCTGCTCACCGAGAACCGGGAGTGGCCGCGGTCCGGCGACGAGCCGCGCCGGGCCGGCATCTCCTCCTTCGGCATCAGCGGCACCAACGCGCACGTCGTCATCGAGCAGGCCGACGCCGCGTCGGCCGGCGGTGAACCCGCCGCGCTTCCCTGGCTGTTGTCGGCCAAGAGCGACGAGGCGCTGCGCGACCAGGCGCGGCAGCTCCACACGTACGCCGTGGAGCACCCGGAGACGCCCGTCCAGGACGTCGCCGCCTCGCTCGCGGCCCGGGCCCGGTTCGAGCACCGGGCGGTCGTCGACACCGCCGACCGCGACGCGCTCCTCACCGGCCTCGCCGCACTCGCGGCGGGCACGGAGGCACCCGGCCTGGTCAGCGGCGCGGCGACGCCCGGAGGCACCGCGTACCTCTTCACCGGTCAGGGCAGCCAGCGTCTCGGCATGGGGCGTGAACTGCACGCCGCCGACCCGGTGTTCGCCGCCGCCCTCGACGCCGCGTTCGCCGCGCTCGACCCGCATCTCGACCGGCCCCTGCGCGAGGTGATGTGGGGGGAGGACGCGGAGCTCCTGAACCGGACCGACTACACCCAGCCCGCCCTCTTCGCGCTGCAGACCGCGCTCTACCGGGCCCTGGAGCACCGGGGGATCGTCCCCGACCACATGGCGGGGCATTCGATCGGCGAGATCGCCGCCGCGCACGCCGCCGGCGTGCTCGACCTCGACGACGCCGCCCGGCTCGTCACGGTCCGGGGGCGGCTGATGCGGGATCTGCCGGCCGGCGGCGCGATGATCGCCGTCCAGGCCACCGAGGAGGAGCTGCTCCCCCATCTGACGCCACGGCTGTCCGTCGCCGCGCTCAACGCGCCGGACTCCACCGTGATCTCGGGTGCGGAGGAGGACGCGCTCGCGGTACGGGAGATCTTCACGGCCCTCGGCCGGCGCACCACCCGGCTCAAGGTGAGCCACGCCTTCCACTCGCCCCTGATGGAGCCGGTGCTCCAGGCGTTCGGGGAGGCCGTCTCGGAGATCCGCTTCCGTGAGCCGGTCATCCCGCTCGTCACCGCGGGCGATCCGACGTCCGCCGCCTACTGGACCGCGCACATCCGCGACGCCGTCCGCTTCACCGACCATGTGCGCGCCCTCCAGGAGCTGGGGGTCACCCGCTATGTCGAGCTGGGCCCGGACGCCACCCTCACGGCGCTCGCCCAGCAGTCGCTCTCCGGACCGGCCGTGCTCACCCCGACCCTGCGTCGCAGCGGTGACGAGGGCACCACGTTCGGCGCGGCCCTGGCCCGGCTGCACACCAGCGGGCACTCGCCCGCCGCGTGGCGGCCGGAGCGCACCCCGGAGCACCCCGAGGACCTGCCCACCTATCCGTTCCGGCAGGAGCACTTCTGGCTCACCCCGCGCACGGATTCGGCGGGCGGGGCCGGGTCCGGGCACGCCCTGCTCGACACGGAGGTACGGCTGGCGGAGGGCGGCGGTCTCGTGCTGACCGGCCGCGTCTCGCTCCGTACGCATCCGTGGCTCGGCGAGCACGCGGTCGCCGGGACGGTCCTGCTTCCCGGGGCGGCACTGGTCGACCTGGCCCTGCACGCGGCGGACCTCACCGCCGCCGGGTCGGTCGAGGACCTCACCCTGGAGGCCCCGCTCGTCCTGGCCGCGTCGGCGGCCGTCGACCTCCAGGTGACGGTCGGCTCGGCGGACGGGTCGGGCCACCGGCCACTCACCGTGCACTCCCGTGCGGCGGGCACCGACGAGGAGGAGAGCGCCTGGACGCGGCACGCCGCCGGCTCCCTCGCTCCCACCTCCCCGCAGGCGGAGCACCTCGCCTGGCCGCCGCCCGGCGAGGCCGTCGACCTCGCCGGCGCGTACGACGAACTCGCCGGCCGGGGCTATGCCTACGGCCCGCTCTTCCAGGGCCTCACCGCCCTCTGGCGCGACGGCGACGACCTCTACGCCGAGGTCACCCTCCCCGAAGGCACCGACACCACCGGTCACACGCTCCACCCCGCGCTGCTCGACGCCGCGCTGCACGCGCTGCTCGTCGCCGATCCGGACGCGCCGCTGCGGGTGCCGTTCAGCTGGTCCGGCATCACCGCGCACGCCGCCGGCGCCACCCGGCTACGGGCCCGGCTGCGCCGCGGCAGCCCGGACACGGCGACCCTGACGCTGGCCGACCCGACGGGCGCCCCGGTCGCCACGGTGACCGAACTCGCCCTGCGAGCAGTGGACTTCAGCGGGCTCGCCGATGCCTCCGCGGGGTCCCGGGATCCGCTGTACGTCCTGCGGTGGCAGGAGATGCCGGCCGCACGGCCGGCCGACGACACCGCGCCGGAATCCTCATGGGCGGTGCTCGGGAAGGACGGCGCGGACCTGGCCGGACAGCTCGGCGCCCGGGCGCATCACGCGGACCTGGCGGGGTTGCGGGCCGCGCTGGACGCGGGCGACCCGGTGCCGTCCGTGGTCGTGCTGCCCCTGTGGGAGCGGGGCGACGACGTGCTCGTCGCCGCCCACGAGTCGGCGGCGGACGCCCTCGCCGTGGTGCAGGAATGGCTCACGGAGGAGCGGCTGGCCGACGCGCGGCTCGTGGTGGTCACGCGCGGCGCCGTCGGGGCGGGCCCGGACCCCCGGGTGACCTCGTCGGCCGTCGGTGTCTCGACGGTGTGGGGTCTGCTGCGCACCGCGCAGGCGGAGACGGCGGGCCACTTCACCCTGGTGGACCTGGCACCGGACGCGGGGGCGGACGGTGGCACGGCTGCGGAAGCGGCCCTGCTGCCCGCGGCGGTCGCGACCGGCCGGGGGCAAGTGGCGCTACGGGACGGCCTGTTGTACGCCCCCGTGCTGGCCCGCTCCGGAACGGCCGCGACCGCCACGGACACGGAAGGAGGGTCGCGCAAGCGGGCCTTCGATCCGGAGGGGACGGTGTTGATCACCGGCGGCACCGGCGCACTCGGCAGCCTCCTCGCCCGCCACCTCGTCACCCACCACGGCGCACGCCACCTCAT
>NZ_JBHWBS010000140.1:0-13212 GCF_042735655.1 Streptomyces sp. NPDC059567
CGTACGGGCCCTAGGTCGTGCGGGGGTGCCGGGACTACTCGATGACGAGCTCGACCTGGATGTTGCCGCGCGTGGCCTTGGAATACGGGCAGAACGCGTGGGTCTTCTCGAGCAGCTCGCGGCCCGGCTCGCCCTGGAGGTGGTCGGGGAACTCGGCGCGCATGACGACCGCGAGGCCGAAGCCGCCGTCCGTCTCGTCCTTGCCGATGGAGACCTCGGCGGTGATGGAGGCGTCCTTGATGTCGATCTTCTCCTGGCGTGCCACCAGGCCCATGGCGCTCGCGAAGCAGGCCGCGTAGCCGGCGGCGAAGAGCTGCTCCGGGTTCGTGCCCTGGCCGTTGCCGCCGAGGGCCTGGGGGTGGGCGAGGGGGAGGTCGATGTGGCCGTCGGAGCTGACGGCGCGGCCCTCGCGGCCGTTGGCGGTGGCGACGGCGGTGTAGATCGCGTTCATGGGTCCTCGTTTCCGTTCAGGTCGGGGTGTGCTCACCAAGGTAGCGTGCAATTCAGTTGTGTACAACTGAATGGCTTGCGATGGGGTGTCCCGTACCCTGGAGGCATGGAGACTCTCGACACGACCCGGGACGAGGACTTCCTCCGGCTCGACCACCAGATCTGCTTCTCGCTGCACGCCGCCACCCGCGCCTTCAACGGCGTCTACCGCGGCGCCCTCAAGGAGCTCGGGCTCACCTACCCGCAGTACCTGGTGATGCTGGTGCTCTGGGAGCACGGCGAGCTGCCCGTCAAGCGGATCGGCGAGCATCTGCGTCTCGACTCCGGGACCCTGTCCCCGCTGCTCAAGCGGCTGGAGGCGGCCGGATACGTCGAGCGGCGCCGCAGCGCGGAGGACGAGCGCTCGGTCACCGCGCGCCCCACCGAGGCCGGGACCGCGCTGCGGGAGAAGGCCCTCGACGTGCCGAAGCGCATCGCCGCGGCGACGGGCATGGAGCTGGACGAGATGCGCGTCCTGCGGGCCCGGCTCAACGAGCTGGCCGCCCGGCTCGACAGCGTCGACCCGGACGACCTGATGGCCTGCGAGTAAGGCCCGAAAGGCGAAGGGCCTGTCCCGCGGGACAGGCCCCGCCCGTCCCGTGCCGCTTCCCAGGGGTGTCCGGCGGTTCAAGGCCGGACACGCCCTAGTCGCCCGAGGTGATCCTCGGCACCTTCCGCAGCAGTACCGCCACCAGCACCGCCGTCAGCAGCGCGAAGCCCGCGCTCAGCGCCGACGCCGACTGCAGCGCCGTGGTGAAGGACTCCCGCGCCGTCGCCAGCAGCCCCCCGTCTGCCACCGCGCTCGCCGCGCCCAGGGACTCGCGCGCCGCGGCCGGGGCGTCGCCCGGGATGCCGCCACGGTAGACCGCGACCGCCACGCTGCCGGTCACCGCGATCCCCAGGGCCAGACCCAGGTCGTACGCCGTCTGGCCGGTCGCCGCCGCCGCGCCCGCCTTCTCCGGCGGAGCCGCGCCGACCGCCAGGGCGGTGCCGAGGACACTGATCGGGGCAGCCCCGAACATGATCACCGCGAGCCCCAGGGAGGCCACCTCGACCCCGGTGGCCAGGGCGATCGCCGCGTACCCGGCCAGCGACACCAGCAGGCCGCCGATCAGGACGTACGCCGGGCGGAAGCGGCGGGCGAGCAGCGGGGTCAGCTGCGATCCGGCGATCAGCCCCACCGCCCCCGGCAGCAGCCACAGACCGGCCTCCAGGGGCGACTGGCCGGCGACGGCCTGGAGGTACTGCGGGACCAGGTACTCCACCCCGTTCAGCGCGGTCATGCCGAGCAGCAGGGTGAGCAGCGCCCCCGTGAAGGCGCGGTCGCGGAAGAGCCGCAGATCGAGCAGTGGCGTGGCCAGCCGGTTCTGGCGGCGGACGAAGAGCACCGTGAGGGCGATACCGCCGGCGAAGGCCGCGGCCGCCTCCGCCGTCGGACCGTGCGAGGCCACCGACTTCACCCCGTACACCAGCGGCAGGACCGCCAGCAGGAAGAGCGCCACACTCGGCACATCGATCCGGCCTGCCCCCGGATCGCGGTACTCCGGCAGCAGCACCGGCGCCGTGACCAGGGCGATCAGCATGATCGGCAGCCCGATCAGGAACACCGAACCCCACCACCAGGACGCCAGGAGCACCCCACCGACGATCGGGCCGATCGCCAGGCCGACCGAGAGGGCGGTCACCCACATCGCGATCGCGGTCGCCCGCTGCCGTGCGTCGGTGAACATGTGGCTGATCAGGGCGAGCGTGGAGGGCAGTACGGCGGCTCCCGCCACGCCCAGCAGGGCGCGGGCCGCGATCAGTGTCTCGGCGTTCGGGGCGTACGCGGCGAGCAGCGAGGCCAGCAGGAAGCCGGCCGAGCCCGCCATCAGCAGCCTGCGCCGGCCGAGGCGGTCGCCGAGCGTCCCCATGATGACCAGGGTGCCGGCGGTGAGGAAGCCGTAGATGTCGGTGATCCACAGCAGCTGGGCGCTGCTCGGCCGCAGATCGGCGGCCAGATAGGGGATGGCGAGCCAGAGGACGCCGAGGTCGGCCGTCATCAGGGTGACCGGCAGGAGGAGGACGGCGAGGCCGAGCCACTGGCGGGCGCCGGCCCTCGCCGGCGCCGCCTCGGCGGGGGACGCGGGGGTGTGGGTGGTGGTCATCGCGGCAGCGCTCCGTTCAGGGATTCCTCGGCGGACTCCAGCAGTTCCCGCACCCGCTGCGGGCGCAGTGCGCGCGGCACCCCCGACAGCTCGGTGCCGTACACGATCTCGACGGACGAGTCCTCGATCCCGCAGAACAGGGAGACCGCGACCCGCAGTTGGAGGTCCAGGACGGTGGAAAGACCCAACTCCTCGATCTCCGCCTCCGCGTTGCCCATCAGGGCCAGCCACAGCATCCGCTTCGCGGCCAGCCGGGGCCTGCTGCGGCCGTAGGCGAAGCCGTAGTTCCACACCCGGTCGATCCACCCCTTGAGGACGGCGGGCGGCGCCATCCACCAGACCGGGAAGACGATCACGATGTCGTCGGCGGCCAGGACGCGGTCCATATGCGCGTGGACCTCGGGGGAGTACTCCTTCTCCCGGTTCTCCCAGTCCGGCTCGTCGGCCGGCCGCAGGACGGGGTCGAAGCCCTCGGCGTACAGATCGAGTACGTCGACGGTCTCTCCTCCGTCCTTCAGCCGGGCGTGCACGAGGTCGGCGACCTGGACGGTCAGGGAGTCGGTACGGGGGTGGGCGAGGACGAGCAGGGTGTGGCGGGGCATGACGGCGTCCTTCGGGAAGGCCTTCGGGAAGGGGAGTGGGCACGACGGGGGTCAGAGGCCGAGGCCGGAGCCGCCGCTCGCGTCGATGTTCTGGCCGGTCACCCAGCGCGCGTCGTCCGAGGCGAGGAAGCCGACCACATCGGCCACGTCCCCCGGCTGCCCGACCCGGTTGAAGACCGAGAAGCCGGCGGCGTGCGCCTTGGCGGCCGGGTCGGCCATCCAGGGGTGGATGTCGGTCTCGATCGTGCCGGGGGAGACCGCGTTGACGGTGATGCCCCGGGCGCCGAGGGTCTGGGCGAGGGTCAGGGTCAGCACCTCGACCGCGCCCTTGGAGGCGGCGTACGACGTCATGCCGGGGAAGGCGACCTTCGTGACACCGGAGGAGATGTTGATGATCCGGCCACCGTCCCGCAGCCGGCCGAGGCCGTGCTTGACGATGAAGAACGGCGCCTTGGCGTTGACCGCGAAGACCCGGTCGTAGTCCGCCTCCTCGACCTCGTCGATCGTGCCGGCGCCGGCGATTCCGGCGTTGTTGACGAGGATGTCGACGCCGTCGGCATGCCCGTCGAAGGCCTTCCAGAGCGCCTCGGCATCGCCGGGGACGCCCAGTTCGGTACGGATCGCGAAGGCGGAACCGCCGGCCTCCTCGATCGCGGCGACCGTCTCCTTCGCCGCGGCCTCGTTGTTCGCGTAGTGGACGGCGACGCGGGCGCCGTCGGCGGCCAGCCGCAGGGCGATCGCGCGGCCGATGCCGCGGCTGCCGCCGGTGACGAGTGCGGTCTTGCCGGTGAGCTTGGTGGAGCGGGCCATCGGAGTCTCCTCGGTGGTGGTGCTTCCTGCTGACGAGGAAGACTCTGCGGGACGGCGGTTCGGGTTCGGTTCGGGTCTTGTTCGGGCCCGGTTCGGGCGGGGAGTTACGGTGACCCCATGCGATTCGGGGTGCTGGGGGAGACGGCCGTCTGGACCGAGGACGGGCGACCCGTCCGGGTCCCGGAGCTCAAGGTGCGCGCCCTGCTCGCCTCGCTGCTCGTCGACACGGGCCGGCCGGTCGCCACGCACCGTCTCGTCGACGACCTGTGGGGCGACGAACCGCCCGGCAGTCCGCTGCGCGCCCTCCAGGCCAAGGTCTCCCAGCTGCGACGCGTCCTGGAGGAGGCCGAGCCGGGCGGCCGCGACCTGCTGGTCTCCCGCGCTCCCGGCTACCAACTGGCACTTGCCGAAGGCGCCTTGGACGCGGAGCGGTTCGCCGGTCTCGCCGCCCGGGCCCGCGCCGTACCCGACCCGGGGCGGCGGGCGGCGCTGTTCGCCGAGGCGCTCGAGGTGTGGCGCGGCCCCGCGTTCGCGGACTTCGCGGACGAGTCGTTCACCCGGGCCGCCGTGAACCGCCTGGAGGAGGAGCGGCTCGTCGTCCATGAGGAGGCGGCGGAAGCGCGCCTCGCCGCCGGAGAACACGCTCTACTGGTGGGGGAGTTGGCCGAGCTCGTCGAGCGGCATCCGCTGCGCGAGCGGCTGCGTGCCGTGCAGGTGCGCGCGCTGTACCGATCGGGGCGGCAGAGCGAGGCGCTGGCGGGATACGAGGAGTTGCGCGTCCGCCTCGCGGAGGACCTGGGCCTCGACCCGAGCCCGGAACTGGTCGAGCTCCAGCGGGCGATGCTCCGCCAGGACCCCGCCCTGGACGCGGTGACGGCGGCACCCGAGGCCGCGCGCCCGATGACGGAGACGTCGTCCGGTACGGGGGCTTCCGCCGCACCCGGACACGGTCCCGCGGCGCATGCCTCGGCCCGCGCTTCCGTGGCCGTCGCGCCCACGGCCGGCGAGGTCCGGGGAAACGTTCCCGTGCCGCTCGCCGGGCTCGTCGGACGGGAGGCCGCCGTCGCGGAGGTGTGCGGCCTGCTCACCACGCGACGGCTCGTCACGCTCACCGGACCCGGCGGGGTCGGCAAGACCCGGCTCGCGGTGGAGGCGGCCCGGCGAGCGCGGGAGGACTTCCCCGACGGCGCCTGGATCGTCGAACTCGCCGGAGCCCGGGGCGATCTGGCCGAGGTCGTGGCCGCAACCCTCGAACTGCGCGACGACGGCGTCTGGGGCATCCTCCCGGACGGCCCGAGAGATGGTGCCCAGCGGATCGCGGAGGTCCTGCGCGGCAAGCGGCTGCTGCTCGTCCTCGACAATTGCGAGCATGTGATCGACGAGGCCGCCGGGCTGACCGAACTGCTGCTGCGCACCGCGCCCGGCCTCGTCGTGCTGACGACGAGCCAGGAGCCCCTGGCGCTCGTCGGGGAGACCCTCTGGGCCGTCCCGCCGCTGACACCCGACAGCGCGGCCGAGCTCTTCGCCGCCCGGGCGACGGCGACCGCACCCGGACTCGTCCTCGACGAAGCCGGCCGGGCGGCCGTGGAGGCCGTCTGCCGTCGCCTCGACGGCATCCCGCTCGCCCTCGAACTGGCCGCCACCCGCGTGCGCGCGCTCGGCGTCCACCGGCTGCTCGAACGGCTCGACGACCGCTTCCGGCTGCTCAGCGCCGGGCAGCGGGGCGCGCCCGCCCGGCAGCAGACGCTGCGGGCGGTCATCGACTGGAGCTGGGAGCTCCTGACCGAGCCCGAACGGACGGTCCTGCGCCGGCTCGCCGTGCATGCGGAGGGCTGCACGCTGGAGGCGGCGGAGGAGGTCTGCGGGGGCGAGGACATCGCGCTCGGGGACGTACTCGACCTGCTCGTACGGCTGGTGGACCGCTCGCTCGTCGTCGCCTTCGACGGAAAGGAAGGGCCGCGCTACCGGCTGCTCGAATCCGTGGCGGCGTACAGCCTGGAGCGGATGGCGGAGGCCGGCGAGACCGAGGCCGTACGGCAACGGCACCTCACGTACTACACGCGCCTCGCCCGCACAGCCGAACCGGAGCTGCGCGGGCCCGGACAGCGCGCGTGGCTGGCGCGCCTGGACGCCGAGAGTGCGAACCTGCGCGCGGCTCTGGACCGGGCGGTGCAGCAGGGCGCGGCGCGGGAAGCGCTGGGGCTCGTGGACGCGCTCGGCTGGTACTGGATCCGGGGCGGGCGGCTCGGCGAGGCGATCCGCTCGGTGAACGCGGCCCTCGGGACGGACGGCGGTGACGCCCGGCTGCGCGCCAGGGTCGAGGTCTGGCGGACCGGTCTGGCGGTCATGAGCGGCGACGGGACCAGCCGGCGGCAGCGGATCGAGGGGGCGCTCGCGGCGTACGACGCGGCGGCACCCGGTGGGGCGCCCGCCCCCTGGCCGCGGTGGTTCCTGGCCCACGCGCTGTGCGGCACCGGAGGGCAGAGCGAGGGCGAGCAGCTCACCGGGGAGGCACTCGAAGGGTTCCGGGAACTCGGCGACCGGTGGGGTGAGGCCGCGGCGTTCGCGGACCGGTCCGTCCAGCGGCTCCTCAGAGGGGACCTGGCCGGCGCGGAGGCCGACGCCGCCTCGGGCGCCGAGCTGTTCGCGCGGCTCGGCGACGCATGCTCAGGGCTCTGGTCCGTCTACCCGTTGGCCACGGTCGCGGAGATCCGCGGCGAGTACGAGCGGGCCGCCCGGCTCAGGCGCGCCGCCCTGGACGCGGCCCAGAGCTTCGGGCTGACCACCGACGTGCCCGACCTGCTGTCGGGGCTCGGCCGGACCGCGCTCCTCATGGGAGACCTGGGGCAGGCGCGTGCGTACCACCAGGCGGGGCGGGAGAAGGCCGTCGAGGTCGGCTTCCGGGCGGGCGAGATCAACGCGGTCCTCGGTCTGGGCCTCGGCGCCCGCCGGGAGGGCCTGCTGGAGGAGGCCGAGGGGCACCTGCGGGAGGTCCTGGACTGGCACCGGCTGGTCGGGCTCGACGGAGCCAACGCGCTGATCCTCGCCGAACTGGGCTTCGCGGCGGAGCTGCGGGGCGACGTGGAGGGGGCGCTCGGGCTGCACGAGGAGGGCTACGCGACGGCTCTGGCGAGCGGGGATCCGCGGGCGGTCGCGCTGGCGCTGGAAGGCTTGGCCGGTGCCCATGCCCTGGGCGGGCGGGGCGAGGGGGCGGCCGTGCTGCTGGGCGCGGCGGGGGCGCTGCGGGCGTCCACCGGGGCGCCGTTGCCTCCGGCGGAGCGGGGGGACGTGGAGCGGGTCGCGGCCTCGGCCCGGGCGCTGCTGGGCGAGGCCCCCTTCGAAGCGGTGCTGGCCCGGGGGGCCGGGCTGTCGGCTGAGGCGGCCGTGCGGGAGGTGCGGGTCCTGGGGGCACCGGTCTCGTAAGGCGCCGTGCTTGTGGGCACAACGGGGCGGGGCGATGGCCCGCACGGAAACTGTAAGGACTACCCCCCGACCCCGTCCCTATACTCGATCCATGTCCTCCCTCAGCCTCCGGCGGGCCACCGCCGACGACTCGCGTCGTCTTACGCAGCTCGTGCGGAAATCCCGCGCCTATCGCGGTGACTACGCCGCGATGGTCGACGGCTATGTCGTCGGAGGGAGCTACATCGAGCACCACCCCGTCTTCGTCGCCGTCGACGAGCGGGACCGTGTGCTCGGGTTCTACGCGCTCCTCCTCGACGAGGCCGAGCTCGACCTCGCCTTCGTCGCCGACGAGGCGCAGGGGCGCGGCATCGGGCGGCTGCTGATGGAGCACATGATCGGCCAGGCCCGCGCCGCCGGGCTCAGCTCCATACGGGTCGTCGCCCATCCGCCCGCCGAGGACTTCTACCTGCGGACGGGAGCCCACCGCACCGGGACCGTCGAGCCGGCCGGGCACGTCCACTGGGCCAGGCCCGAGCTCCGGTTCGACGTCGCGTGAGCGCCACCGAAGAGGCCGAGCAGGCCGATCGCCGGCGGGTCTTCGCCGACCTCACCCCGCTCCGTACCTCCGCGCACTACCGGCGCCTCTGGTTCGGCAACACCGTCTCCTGGGTCGGCCAGGGCATGACCGCGCTCGCGGTCTCGCTCCAGGTGTACGAGATCACCCGCTCGCCGTTCTCCGTCGGGCTCGTCGGTCTGTTCTCGCTCGTCCCGCTGATCGTCTTCGGCCTGTACGGCGGCGCCATCGCCGACACCGTCGACCGCCGCAAGCTCGGGCTCGCCAGCGCCACCGGCTCCGCCGTGCTGTCCGCCGCCCTCGCCACGGCCGCTTTCGCCGGGTTCCACCACGTCTGGTTCCTGTACGCGATCGTGGCCCTGCAGTCCGTCTGCGGCGCGCTCAACTCGCCCGCCCGGAGCTCGATGATCCCGCGCCTGCTGCCGCCCGAGCAGCTGCGTGCCGCCAACGCGCTCAACTCGATGACGACCACCTTCGGCACGCTCGTCGGCCCGAGCCTCGGCGGTCTCATCGTCGGCTTCGGCGGCTTCCAGATCGCGTACCTCATCGACGCCATCGCCTTCTCCGCCGCCCTCTACGCGATGTGGCGGCTGCCCGCCATGCTCCCCGAACGTACCGGTGCCAAGAGGGCCTCCGTCCTCGACGGGCTGCGCTTCCTCGCCACCCGGCCCAATCTGCGCATGACGTTCTTCTCGGACTTCTGCGCGATGATCCTCGCCCACCCCCGGGCGCTCTTCCCCGTCGTCGCCGTCCTCTGGTACGACGGCGACGCCACCACCACCGGACTGCTCGCCGCGGCCCCCGCCGCCGGAGCGCTCCTCGGCGGCGTCCTCAGCGGCTGGCAGGGGCGCGTCCGCCACCACGGACAGGCGATCCTGCTCGCCGTCGCCTGCTGGGGCACCGCGATCGCCGTTTTCGGGCTCACCCGCAACCTGTGGCTCGGGCTGCTGCTGCTCGCCCTCGCCGGCTACTCCGACACCGTGTCCATGATCTTCCGCAACACGATGATGCAGGTCGCGGCCCCTGACGAGATGCGCGGCCGGCTCCAGGGCGTCTTCATCGTGGTCGTCGCCGGCGGGCCGCGGCTCGGCGACTTCCTCGCCGGCTCGGTGGCCGATCTGACCTCCCCGGCCGTCGCCATCACCGGTGGCGGTATCGCCTGTGTGCTCGCTATCGGCGTACTTGCCCTGTACAGGCGGGGTTTCCGCCGATACGACGCACTCAACCCCACCGCCTGACCTGGCGGTTGGCCGCCACGGCACATAGCCGCCAGGCTGTTCTGTACTCAACAACCGCTGTGCCGACCAGACTCCTGCCGACGCCCGGAACCACCCCGTCCCCCGGGTGTCGAGGAGTGCGTCGATGATCAGACCTTCCGCAGGAGGAAGGGCCGGGCTGCTCGCCGCCGGCATCTCCCTGGTGCTGCTCACGGCAGGGCAGACCGCCGCTGCCGGGGGAAGCACCGCCCCCGCCGTCCCCGACACCTTCAAGGGCGCCGCCGACCGGAGCGCCACCGTCACGCTCATCACCGGCGACCGGGTCACCGTCACCGACCTCGGCGGCGGCAAGAAGACCGTCACCGTCGACCGGGCCAAGGGCGCCACCGGGGCCGTACGCAGCGAGATCTCCGACGGCCGGGTCACGGTCGTCCCCGACGAGGCGCGCGGCTACCTGGACTCCGGCGTCCTCGACCGCCGGCTCTTCGACGTCAGCGGCCTCATCGAGCAGGGCATCACCGACGAGCTGCCGCTGATCGTCACGTACGGCAAGGGCACGCGCGCCGCCGCACCGCGCGGCACCGAGACCGTCCGCGCCCTGCCGAGCATCGGCGGCGCCGCGGTGGAGGCGACCGACCCGGCCGCGTTCTGGCGGTCGTTCACCTCGCCCACCACCCGCTCCGCGGGCGGCAAGGTGTGGCTGGACGGCAAGGTCGAGGCCGCCATGGCCGAGTCCAACGCCCAGATAGGCACCCCGAAGGCGTGGGAGGCCGGGCTCACCGGCAAGGGCGTGAAGGTCGCCGTCCTCGACACCGGCGCCGACCTGGCCCACCCCGACCTCAAGGACCGGGTGAGCGAGTCCAAGTCCTTCATCGCCGGCCAGGAGGTCGCCGACCGCAACGGTCACGGCACGCATGTCGCCTCCACCGTCGGCGGCAGCGGCGCCGGTTCCGAGGGCGCCGCGGAGAAGGGCGTCGCGCCCGGCGCGACCCTCGCCGTCGGCAAGGTCCTCAGCGACGAGGGATCCGGATCCGAGTCCGAGATCATCGCCGGCATGGAGTGGGCCGCCAAGGACATCGACGCGAAGATCGTCTCGATGAGCCTGGGTTCGCGTGAGGGCAGCGACGGCACCGACCCGATGGCGCAGGCGGTCAACACCCTGAGCGCCGAGACCGGGGCCCTCTTCGTCATCGCCGCCGGCAACAGCGGCGCCCCCGGCTCCATCGGCTCGCCCGGCGCAGCCGACTCCGCGCTCACCATCGGCGCCGTCGACTCCGCCGACGAGGCCGCGTACTTCACCAGCCAGGGACCGCGCTTCGGCGACCAGGCCCTCAAGCCCGACCTCTCCGCACCCGGAGTGGACATCCTCGCCGCACGCTCCCAGCTGGTCACGGGCACCGGGCTCTACACGACGATGAGCGGTACGTCGATGGCGACGCCGCACGTCGCCGGTGTCGCCGCCCTGCTCGCCGAGAAGCACCCCGACTGGACCGGCGCGCAGCTGAAGAACGCCCTGATGTCCTCGTCGAAGACGCTCACCGACTCCGCCTACGCGCTCGGCGCCGGCCGGGTCGACGTGGCCGCCGCGATCGCCGCGGACATCACCGCCACCGGCTCCGCCGACCTCGGCTTCTTCGCCTGGCCCTACGAGGAGAACAAGCCGGTCACGAAGACCGTCACGTACACCAACCACTCCGACGCCGCGGTGGAGCTGGACCTCGCCGTCGAGGGGATGCCCGCCGGCGTCGCGACCCTCGCCGACACCACCCTCACCGTCCCGGCCCACGGCACCGCGCAGACCACGGTCACCGGCGACGGCACGAAGGCCCCGGTCGGCAACGCCTCCGGCCGGATCGTCGCCTCGGCCGCCGGCACGCCCGTCGCGCACACCGCGCTCGGCCTGGTGAAGGAGGAGGAGCGCTACAACCTCACGATCCACGTCAAGGACCGCGACGGCGCCCCCACCTCCGGCACCGTCGTCGTCAAGCAGCTCGCCGAGGGACGGCACGACCCGTTCCCGGTGGCCGTCGGCGAGTCCGGCACGATCGAGCTCCGGCTGAAGCCCGACACGTACACCGTCGACACCTTCCTCGACGTCCGCGGCTCCAAGGGCAAGGACTCCCTCGGCCTCGGCTTCCTCACCGACCCCGAGATCGTCCTCGACCGCGACCGCGAGATCACCCTCGACGGGCGGCAGCTCCGTGAGATCCGGGCCGAGGTCGAGAAGCGGACGGAGACCCGTCAGCTCCTCATGGAGTTCGACCGGGACGCCCACGGCGCCTCCTTCGGCGGCGCGGTGCAGGTGCCGATGAAGTACGACTCCATCTTCGCCGCGCCCACCCGCAAGCCCGCCAACGGCACCTTCGAGTACCGGACCGTGTGGCGGCTCGGCAAGCCGCTCCTGGAGGCGAGCGTCGACGGCGACCGGCTGTCCGACGCCACCGTGCAGGCCGGCACCACGATGCTCGAAGGCCACCACAGGCTCGGAGTCGTCGACGCGGGCACCGGCACGGCCGCCGAGTACGCGGGCAAGAACGTCAAGGGCAAGGCCGTCCTCGTCCGGGCCGGCGCGCTCCCGAACCCGCAGCTCGCGCAGAACGCCCAGGACGCGGGCGCCACGGCGCTGTTCGTCACCGACGACCAGCCCGGACGGCTGATGTCCTGGTTCGGCACCGCCGAGTACGAGGACCGGCCGCTCGCCGTCGCCACCGTCAACTCCGCGGACGCCGTACGGCTCTCGGAGGCTGCCGAGCGCGGCAAGCGCGTCGAGCTGACCGGCACGCGCTTCACCCCGTACACCTACGACCTCTCCGAGGGTCACCCGGGCGCGATCGGCAAGGACCTCGTCTTCCGGCCCGACAGGGACGAACTGGCCACCATCCGGTCCGCGTTCCACATGCCCACCGGCAAGAAGGAGCTCGGCGGCGAGTTCCGCTACTCGATCACCGACACCTTCCCGGTCGGCTTCGGTTTCAAGGAGTACATCGCCTACCCGACCGAGCGCACCGAGTACGTCTCCACCGGCACCGGCCAGGGCTGGCACGAGTCGGTCGACCTCGCCGACTCCCTGGAGCAGCGGGCGGGCATCAACTCCTACCGGGGCGGCAGCAGCCAGTCGCTCGACTGGTTCGAGCCGGTCTGGCACCCCTGGCTCGGCACCGGCCTCGGCTGGGGCCAGGAGCGGTCCGGCAACCAGCTGCGGTTCAACACCCCCGGCTGGGGTGACTCCGGCCCCGACCACACGGGCTTCGGCAACGTGTGGAGCGACGACTCGCAGACCCAGTTCACCGAGGTGTACGTCAACGGGACCCGGGTCGACCGCAAGATGAGCTCGGGCGCCTACGCCTGGGACGCCCCGGCGGAGGAGGCGACCTACAAGGTCGTCACCGACACCACGATGGACCCGGCGCGCTGGCGTCTTTCGACCAAGGGCCACTCCGAGTGGACCTTCCGCTCCAAGGCGCCCGCGGAGAACACCACCGTCTCCCTTCCGCTCATCAACCTCGGCTTCGACGTCGACACCGACCTCAAGGGCGATGTGCGGGGCGGAAGCCGGGTGCCCGTCGGGATCTTCGGCGAGTACGTGAAGGGCGCGATCGACACCGGCAGGATCGGCGGCGGATTCCTGGAGGTCTCGTACGACGACGGGACGACCTGGCAGAAGGTCGCTCTCAAGAAGTCGTGGCAGGGAACGTCCTGGACGGGTGAGCTGCGGGTGCCGGACAACGCGCAGTACATCTCCTTCCGGGCGGGTGCGTCCGACGACCGCGGTGGCTCGGTCAAGCAGGAGATCATCCGGGCGGTCGGGGTGAAGTAGCCCCGGGAGCACCGGAGACAGGGGAGTGCCCGGGGGGGGGGGGGGGGGCGGGCCGGGGGGGGGCGGGGGGGCCCCGCCGGCCCCCCCCCCCCCCCCCCCCCCCCCCCCCCCCCCCCCCCCCCCCGCGGGGGGGGGGGGGGGGGGGGCCGCG
>NZ_JBHWBS010000140.1:13222-14027 GCF_042735655.1 Streptomyces sp. NPDC059567
CGCGGGGGTGCGCTCTCCGCGGGCTGCGCGGGCGGGGGGGGGGCGGCCCGCGCCCCCGCGCCCCCGCCCCCCCCCGCCCCCCCCGGCGCCCCCCCCCCCCCCCCCCGGGACTCTCTTCGTCCGGCCGTCACTCGCCGCGCGACACGACCCCGCGCACGACGCCCAGCTCCACCAGGTCCTGGGGCCGCAGCCGGAGCTGGTCGGCGGTGACCGGGGCCTGGTCGGGTTCCCTCTTGAGGATCGCCGAGGCGAGTTCGGGGGCGATGACGGAGAAGTAACTGTCCGGCGTGGCCCAGGTGTTGCCCGGCGCCGCCAGCGCCAGGGCCCCGCCCGAGCCGCCCTCGCCGACCAGGAGCGAGGTCACCGGGACCCGGGCCTCGGCGACCGCGGTGAACGCGTCCGCGATCGCCGGACCCGCCCCGGCCCGCTCGGCCTCGGCGTCGTTGGCGGCGCCGGGCGTGTCGATCAGCGTCAGCACGGGGATCCCGAGCCGGTCCGCGAGCCGGATGAGCCGGGCGACGGTCCGGAAGCCCGCGGGACGCGTCGCCGTCCCGTCCTGCGCGGCGTACGCGACGGTCCGCCCCTCGTGGAGTCCGAACCCGCACTCCACCCCGGGGTCCACCCCGCCCGCCCGGTCCCCGCGGATGGCCGCCCGGGCGGTGAAGTAGGCGTCCAGATAGGCCCCGGCGCGGGGGCGCTCGGCGGACCGGGCCCGCACGACGGCCTCCCAGCCGGTGCGCAGCAGCGAGGAGAGGGTGATGGCCGCGTCGCGCAGCCAGGTGTAGCGGTAGTCCCAGTTGCGGAC
>NZ_JBHWBS010000141.1:0-13406 GCF_042735655.1 Streptomyces sp. NPDC059567
GTGCCTCCTCTGGTCCGCGGGCGCCCCCCCCGCCTGGGGCCCGCGCCGCGCCTAATAAATACCCCCGGGCGGGGGGGGCGGCCCCCGCCCCCCCCCCCCCCCCTCCTCACTCAGGCGCAGGCGAAGCGCGCGGCCGCCCAGTCCCCGTGGTCACCGCTCTTGGAGCCGTTGGTGTCGGTGATCCGGAGGCGGACATGACGGGCGCCGGTCACATCGACGTCGACCGGCACGGTCGCCGAGGCGCCGGTCAGCTTCGGTGAGGTCCACAGCACCTTGCCGTCGGCCTCGACCGAGAACGCGACCTCCCCGTAGCCGTTGATCTCGTCGTCGATGCCGACGTCCGCGGTGAAGGCGGTGCACCGGCCGCCGAGGTAGACCTCGATGTCGGAGTCGGCATGGGCGCCGATGCCCTTCTCGTAGGTCTTGCCGGCCAGCGTGAGAGTGCGGCCGTCGCTCGCACCCGACTCGCCGTTGGAGCGGTCGCGTTCGGGCGGCCCCCAGCCGTTGGTGGCCTTCAGCCAGACCAGATCGCTCGCCCAGGCGTCGGTGGACGGCGGTTCCGGCATCACTCCGACCGCGAAGCGGTGGACGGCCGTGCGGTCCTGCCCTGCGGAGCGGTGGCGGGCCGTCGCCGTGAGCGTGGCCTCGCCCGGCTTGGCGTCCTTGGCCGGGGTGACGGAGACCTCGACCCGCTTCGTGGTGCCGGCCGGGACGCGCGCGATCGGCGCGGCCGGGGCGACCTGCCAGCCGGCGGGGGCCGTCAGCGAGACCGCGACCCCGGTGGCGTCCTTCGTACCCGCCGTGACGTCGACGGCCACGGTGCCGGGGGCGCCGGCGCCCAGCTCCTGCCCGGTCGGGACGGCGACCGTGGCGGCGGCGCCCGGTACGGCTCCGCCGACCGCGCTGGTGTCCTCCAGTTCGAGGGTGAAGGCCCGGTCGGTGCGCTGGGCCGCCGTCTTGACCTTCACCACTCCCCCGCGGTCGTCGCGGTCGTACCACCAGCCCTGGCCGGCCGCCTCAAAGGCGGCCTGGGAGCCGAGGCGGGGCAGCTCGCGCCCGCCGAGGCTGACCTCGCTGGGCGCGTCGCCGGTGTGGACGGTGAACTGGTACGGCCGGGAGGCCGACTTGCCCGCGAAGGAGCCCTTGCTCGCCCCGATCCGGACGGTCACGTCACCCGCGCCGCGCTTCGGCGCGCGGACCTCGGCGGTCTGGGTGGCGTACTGGCCGGTGCGGTGGGCGCGGGTGACGCCGTCGTCCTCGTACAGCTCGAAGGAGGAGCTGCCCTGCGGGTAGATGTCCCAGGCGAGCGGGGAGCCGGCGGTGCGGTCGGCGTACGAGCGGATGCCGCCGGGCCACATCGGGACGGTGGCTCCGGCCCGTACGAACAGGGGCAGGGTGTCGAGCGGGGCGCTGTAGTCGTCGACGGTGACCGGGCCCTCGTAGGTGCGCCCGCTCCAGTAGTCGATCCAGGTGCCCTTGGGGAGGTAGATGCCGTCGCGCTCGACGGCGTCCTGGTAGACGGGGGCGACGAGGAAGTCCTCGCCGCTCAGGAACTCGTACTTCGCCGTCTCGCTCGCGGCCCTCGGGTCGTCGGGGTACTCCAGGACGAGCGGCCGGGCCAGGCCGACGCCGGTCGTGGTGGCCCGGTGGGCGTGCGAGTAGATGTACGGCAGCAGCGACTCGTGGAGCTTCAGGTAGTCGCGGTTGATCGAGGTGTACGGCTCCCCGTAGCGGAAGGGCTGCTTGTCGTTGGCGGCCCAGCCGTCCATGGTCATGGTGACCGGGAGGAACATCTTCCACTGGAGGTCGCGGGTGTACGTCTTGGCGCTGCCGCCGAAGATGCCGTCGACGTCGCCCGTGGTGTAGGCGAGGCCGGACATGGAGGCGCCGGCGTAGGTGGGGATCTGCCAGCGGATGTACTCCCAGGTGCCGGACTGGTCGCCGGACCACTGGACTCCGCAGGCCTGCGCACCGGACCAGCTCTCGGGGGCCCAGGTGAAGCCGCGGGCGTCGCTGTGGGCCTCGATGCCGGCGTAGGCGTCCTTGCAGCCGTCGAGGGCGAACTTGTAGCCCTCGCCGACCCACGCGACGTCGAGCTTGGCGACCCGCTGGCCGGCCTTCACCTGCTCGCCGAGCTTGTCGATGCCGTCCTCGGTCCACAGGCCGAGCTGCATCTTGCGCTGCTGGAGGCCGGTCGCGGTCTCCGCGAGGTTCTCGTAGCCGCAGCCGTAGCCGTCGTTGACGAGCATCCAGCCGTTGGGCATGTCGTTGGCGACGTAGCCGTCGGCGACCTTCAGGGCGTCGAGGGTGTGGCGCTCGCCGCGGTTGGCGTTGTGGAGGTAGCAGTCGGCGTCGCCGATCTCCAGGCCGTAGACGGGCGGCAGGAAGGGCTTGCCGGTGAGGTTCGTGTACTGGCCGATGACGTCCTTGAGGGCGTCGGAGCCGGAGCCCGCGAAGTAGTAGGCGTCGAAGCGCTGTTCGCGGGCGGTGGTGGTGACGGGCTCACCGAACACGTACGTGTTGGGGGCGTAGGTGTTGCGGTAGACGCCGTAGCCGGCCGAGGAGAGGTAGAACGGGACGGAGTTGGGATGTCCGCCGTCGTTCCAGTTGTAGTCGACGCCGACTTCGACGGTCTTGCCGCGGTGCGAGGTGTTGCCGCGGCCGTTCTGCATCCCGGCGCCGTAGAACTGCTCGTCGGCGCCCCGGGTCAGGGACTGGGTGGTGCGGTCCTGGCTCCAGGTCAGACCCGTGGTCTCGGACCACAGGGGTGTGCCGTCGGCGCGGAAGGCGGCGAAGCGGAGCGGGGCCTTGTAGGCGCGCAGGGTCACCTTCGCGGAGGTGAGTTCGTAGCGGTCGCCGCGGTCGTACCAGCGGGTGGCGGGCGGCGGGCCCTGGGGCAGGACGATGTCCTGTCCGGTGGGGTCGGCGAACCGTCCGTCGGGGGCCAGTTCGATGCGGAAGGTCTCGGCGGTGACGAAGCTGACGCGGGCCTGTGCCTGACCGGCGGTCAGCCGGTAGACGGCTCCGTCGGCGGCGAAGCCGGTGACGTCCCCGACGGTGGTGGGCGACGGCTCGGCGGACTGGGCGCTGCCCGGGCCGGCGAGCACGGCGAGGAGCCCGAGCACGGCACCGGAGAGTGCAGCCTTCATGCGCACTATTGATTGCATGGAGCGTATTTAGCGCAGAAACGAGCACAGAGCCAGGACAAAACGGAACCGCCCTTGGACTTCACCGAGAAGTCCAAGGGCGGTTGCCTGAAAGAGAGTTGAGCGGGAGGCGGTCCTACAGGGCCACACCGAGCAGTGCGTCGACGGCGCGGGAGGCGAGGCCGGGTGCGGACTCGTCCGTGCCGCCGTCGGCGCTCTGGCGCTCCGCCCAGCGGTCGACGGCCGTGAGCGCGGTGGGCGTGTCGAGGTCGTCCGCCAGGGCTTCGCGGATCTCCTCCACGAGCGCGTCGGCGGACGGGCCGTCGGGGCGGGAGACGGCGGCGCGCCAGCGGTCGAGGCGCTCCACCGCGTCCTGGAGGACCTGGTCGGTCCACTCCCAGTCGGCGCGGTAGTGGTGCGAGAGCAGCGCGAGGCGGATGGCGGCCGGGTCGACGCCCTCGCGGCGGAGCGCGGAGACGAAGACGAGGTTGCCCTTGGACTTGGACATCTTCTCGCCGTGCAGCGCGACCATGCCGGCGTGGACGTACGCCTTGGCCATGGGGAACTCGCCGGTCAGCGACTGGGCGTGGGAGGCACCCATCTCGTGGTGCGGGAAGATCAGGTCCGATCCGCCGCCCTGCACGTCGAAGCCCATGCCCAGGTGGTCGAGGGCGATGGCGACGCACTCGATGTGCCAGCCGGGGCGCCCGGGGCCGAGGCTGCCGCCGTCCCAGCTCGGCTCGCCCTCGCGGGCGGCCATCCAGAGCATCGGGTCGAGCGGGTTCTTCTTGCCCGGGCGGTCCGGGTCGCCGCCGCGCTCGGCGGAGAGGTGGCGCATCAGCTCGGT
Organism: Streptomyces sp. NPDC059567; assembly: GCF_042735655.1. NCBI lineage: Bacteria > Bacillati > Actinomycetota > Actinomycetes > Kitasatosporales > Streptomycetaceae > Streptomyces > Streptomyces sp. NPDC059567. The sequence continues at coordinate 3,994 of NZ_JBHWBS010000141.1, forward strand.
GTCGTAGTTCGACACCTGGCCGAAGTGCGGGTCGGCCTCCACGGAGAAGTAGATGTCGCCCTCGAGCTCGTACGCGGCGCCGGAGTCCCGCAGCCGCTCGACGAGCGGCACGATGCCCGGTATGGCCTCGACGGCGCCGATGTAGTGCTGCGGCGGCAGCATCCGCAGAGCGGTCATGTCCTCGCGGAACAGGGCGGTCTCGCGCTCGGCCAGGCCGACCCAGTCGATGCCGTCGCGCAGCGCCCGCTCCAGGAGCGGATCGTCGACGTCCGTGACGTTCTGGACGTAGTGGACCTGCCGCTTGGTGTCGAGCCACACGCGCTGAACGAGGTCGAACGCGTTGTAGGTCGCCGCGTGACCCATGTGGGTCGCGTCGTACGGCGTGATGCCGCAGACGTAGATACGGGCGACGGGACCGGGGGCGAGGGTCACTCGTCCGCCGGTCGCGGTGTCGTGGATCCGGAGGTCGCGGCCCTTGCCGGGCAGGGCGGGGACCTCAGAAGCGGGCCAGGCATGCATGACCTGAGCGTAACCGGACACCTGTTCCGGATACGAACCGGATGCGGGATCTTGGCCGACAAGGCGCTCTTGCAGCTCGCGGCCGTTCGTGCATACCCCCTGGGGGTGCGAGCCATGAATCGGGGCTTGGCCGGATCCGATCGGTCAGACCGGTGGCCAGGGGATCGCCGGCCACTGCCCGGACGGCTCGGGGTGCCGGCCGGTGGCGCGCAGGTCGCTCACCCGGCCGCGCAGGGCGTCCACCTCGGCCGCCGTGAGCAGCTCCGCCAGCCGGGTGGTGAGCGGCGTGCCGGGGGCCAGGGAGCCGTCGAGTCGGTCGAGCACCGCGGTGACCTCGGCGGGCAGCTCCTCGCCCGCCCAGCCCCACAGCAGGGTACGCAGCTTGTCGTCCACGTTGAAGGTCACACCGTGGTCGATGGCGTACAGACGCCCGTCCGGGGCCGGCAGCAGATGCCCGCCCTTGCGGTCGCCGTTGTTGATGACCGCGTCCAGGACGGCGAGTCGGCGCAGTTCGGGGCTGTCGGCGTGGACGAGGAGCGCGGTGCGGTCCTCGCCGACCTGCGCCGGGCCGACGGCCTTCCAGCCCTCCCCCGCCTGCTCGTCCTCGGTGAGCGCCAGCAGGTTCGCGGCGGGGTCTGCCTCGATCCACAGCTGGACCATGCCCTCGCCGTACGGGCCGTCGCGCAGCACGGTGGGCGGTACGAGTCCCCAGCCGGTGGCCTCGGAGAGCTCGTAGGCGGCGACCTCGCGCTGGGCGAGCGTGCCGTCGGGGAAGTCCCAGAGCGGGCGCTCGCCCGCCACGGGCTTGTAGACGCAGGACGCCTCCTCGCCGGCGTGGGCGACGGAGCAGAACAGCACCGCGTTGGAGGCCTCGCGGACCTGGCCGCGGACGGTCAGCTCCCCCTTGGTGAGCAGGTCGATGACCGCCCGGTTGTCGGGACCGCTCATGCGCCGCGTCGGTATCCGTTCTGGCGCGGGCACACATGGCCCTCGGGGTCGAGCGGCAGGCTGCACAGGGGGCACGGCGGGCGGCCGGCGTTGACCACGTCGAGGGCGCGCTTGGCGAAGGCCCTGGCCTGGGCGCCGGTGAGACGGACGCGCAGCATCGGCGGGCCGTTCTCCTCGTCCTGGAGCATCCGCTCCTCGGCCTCGGCGAGGTCCTCGTCGGTCTCGGCGTCGAGTTCGACCAGTGCCTGGGCCTCGACGATCATGCGCTGTTCCTCGCCGTCCCAGGCGAGCGCCATCGTGCCGACCCGGAACTCCTCCTCGACCGGGATGTCGAGGGGGGCGGTGTCCGCGATGTCGGCGGGGGCGATGGCCGGGACGGGGGCGTTGCCGCCGGTGCGGCGCACGACCTCGTCGAGGAGTTCGTCGATGCGCTCGGCGAGCGCGGCGACCTGGGTCTTCTCCAGGGCCACGCTGGTGACCCGGCCCGCCGCGGACGCCTGCAGGAAGAACGTACGGCGGCCAGGCAGCCCGACCGTGCCGGCCACGAAACGCTCCGGTGGGTCGTAGAGGAACACCTGACGGGACACGTCCCTGACTCCCTTGAGTCTCGACAGTGGTGGAGCTCGCGCTACAGCGGCCCGTCCACCCTACTGCGCGGATGGATCACGGTGCGCCCGCACCGCCTCCGACCTCCGCGGCCCCGCCCGTGTCGCCGCTCTCCTTGGGGGCGAGGGCGGCGAAGTCGCCGGTGTCGCCGAGGCGTACGAGGAAGGGGCGCAGCCGCGTGTAGCGGATGGCGGTGACCGAGCAGGGGTCGACGTGGATGCGCTGGAAGAGGTCGAGGTGCATCCCGAGGGCGTCGGCGACGATCGACTTGATGACGTCTCCGTGCGAGCACATCGCGTAGACGGCGTCCTCGCCGTGCTCGGCCTCTATCCGGGCGTTCCAGTCCCGTACGGCGTCGACGGCGCGCGCCTGCATGGCGCGCATCGACTCGCCGCCGGGGAAGGTCGCGGCGGAGGCGTGGGCCTGGACGATCCCCATCAGCGGCTCGTCGCCCAGTTCGGCGAGCTTGCGGCCGGACCAGTCGCCGTAGTCGCACTCGTTGATCCGCTCGTCGGTGTGGAACGGCAGCTCCGGGCGGGCGTCGAGGAGCGGTCGCAACGTCTCGCGGCACCGCTGCAGCGGGCTGGAGACGACGGCGGCGAGCGGCACCCCGGCCAGGCGACCGGGCAGCGCGGCGGCCTGCGCGGCCCCCCGCTCGTCGAGGGCGACCCCGGGCAGCCGTCCGGCGAGGACCCCTGAGGTGTTGGCGGTGGAGCGTCCGTGGCGGACGAGGATCAACGTGGCCATGGCGGCAAGGGTAAGTGCGCCCACGCGCGCGTGGGCGGGTCTGTGGACGATCCGGGTGCACGCGCGTGTGCGGGACGGGGGCGGGCGGGGAAGAATACGGCGCGTGATCGTGGACTCCGCCATCTACCGCGACGGGCGCCGCAAGGACGGCCCCGCCGACCTGTCCGACGCCCTGGAGGAGGCGAGGGCGACCGGCGACGCGTTCCTGTGGGTGGGGCTGTACGAGCCGACGGAGGCCGAGTTCGATCACGTCTCGGCCGAGTTCGCGCTGCATCCGCTGGCCGTCGAGGACGCCTTGAAGGCCCATCAGCGGCCCAAGCTGGAGGTCTACGACGACTCGCTCTTCATGGTCCTCAAGCCGGTGGTGTACGAGCCGGAGAGCGACCGGGTCTCCACGGGTGAACTGATGGTCTTCGTCGGAGACTCGTTCGTGGTGACGGTCCGGCACGGCGAGGGCGCGCCGCTGGCCGCCGTGCGCCGCCGCCTGGAAGCCGATCCGGACGTACTGCGGCACGGCCCGACGGCCGTCCTCTACGCCATCAGTGACGCGGTCGTCGACCACTACATCGAGGTGGTCGGCGAGCTCCAGGTGGACCTGGAGGAGTTGGAGACCGATGTGTTCGCGCCGACCGGCGGGAACCCGGGGAGCACGGCGGAGCGGATCTACACCGCCAAGCGCCAGGTGCTCGAGTTCCGCCGGGCCGCGGGCCCGCTGGCGGCGCCGGTGGAGAAGCTCGCGACCGGGGCCGTGCCGTTCGTGAACCAGCACGCGAAGCCCTTCTTCCGGGATGTCAGCGACCATCTTCTCCGCGTCAACGAGCAGGTGGAGGGCCTGAACCAGCTGCTGTCGGACGTGCTGGCGGCACATCTGGCGCAGATGGGCGTGCGGCAGAACGACGACGTGCGGAAGATCTCGGCGTGGGCGGCCATGGCCGCGGTCCCCACGATGGTCGCGGGGATCTACGGCATGAACTTCGAGCACATGCCGGAGCTGACGTGGACCTGGGCGTATCCGGCCGTGATCCTTGTGATGGTCTGTATCGAGGTCGGTCTCTACCGGCTGTTCAAGCGCCGCGGCTGGATGTAGCGACGGGTCCGGCGGTTCAGAACGCGGGGGCGGGTGTCATGGGACCGCCCAGCGCGTTGCGCCGCTCGGGCATCTCCAGGCCGACCATCTTGTGCCAGCCGGCGGCCCGTTCCCACGCGTACATGCCGTGGATCCCGGCGGCGAGGGCGGCCGACTTGGGCTTGGGCCAGGCGAGGATGCGGCCCATGTGGCTCATCACGGCGAGGCTCACGTCGCGGTAGACCTTGATCTCGGCGAGCGCGGACTCCCGCAGGGTGTGCTGGATGAGCCGGCCGTGTCCCGCGTGGGCGAGGCGCAGCAGTTCCTCGTGGCAGTAGGCGAGGTGGTTCGCCTCGTCGTTGTCGATCATGTGGATGGCCTTGCCGAGCTCGGGGTGGTCCCCGAAGTACGTGACCAGCATGTCCATCTGGTCCGCGGCCCGTTGCTCGGTGACCCGGCTGTGTGCGAGGTAGACGACGATGTCCTGCTCGGTCAGCGGCTCGTCGCGGCGGAGCTTGTCGTGGGCGAGGCCGATGCCGCGCTGTTCGAGGAGCATCGTGTAGTCGGTCTCGGGGGGCACCGGCACAGGCTCCAGGCCGCGCTTCTTCAGCAGGGCGTTGAAGATCCGGCCGTGCTTGTCCTCGTCGGCGCCGTGCCGGGTGATCTTGGGGGCGAGATCCCGCATCCCCGGCGCGACCAGGGCCGCGATCCGGGCGTTCTCCCACCCGCCCTGGGACTCACCGCTGGCGGCGATGGAGCAGAAGAGCCGGAAGGACTCGTCGTTGTCGATGATTTCCTGGAACAGGCCCTTGGCCGTGAGCATTGCTGCCACCTCCCATGCGGGCGTCCGCACGCCGCACGTCCGCAGAGAACGAGTCAAATGCGGTACCGGCGAGTGGGCAACAGGAGCGACGGGGGACTCGGCCAAAAGAAGGAACGCCGCGCTCGTAACCAGGAGCTCCCTGGCGCGTTGTGCTGCATGACGGCCGTGGCGGGGAAGACCCCCCGAGCCCCCACCACGGCCGCAGACTTTCCGGTTACGCGAGGCCCGCCCGCTCCAGGGCCTCGGTGCCCGCCCGCAGCGCCGCCAGCCGCTCGTCGAGGGTGAAGCCGGCCGGGGCGATGGTCAGGGTCGTGACACCGGCCTCGGCGTAGGCCTTCATCCGGTCGGCGATCCGCTCGACGGAGCCGAGCAGGGTGGTCTGGTCGATCAGCTGCCGCGGTACGGCGGCGGCCGCGCCGGTCTTGTCACCGGCCAGGTACTTGTCCTGGATCTCGGCGGCCTGCTTCTCGTAGCCCATGCGCTGCGCGAGCTGGTTGTAGAAGTTCTGCTTGCGGCTGCCCATGCCGCCCACGTACAGCGCGGTGTACGGACGGAAGATGTCGGCGAGGGCGTCGATGTCGTCGCCGAGGGCGAGCGGCAGCGTCGGGTGGACGTCGAAGCCTTCCATGGTCAGCCCGGCCTTCTCGCGGCCCGCGCGGAGCGGGCGCAGCGCGGTCTCCTCCAGGTGCTCGGCGGAGGGGAAGATGAGCAGCGCGCCGTCGGCGATCTCGCCGGTCTGCTCCAGGTTCTTCGGGCCGATCGCGGCGATGTAGAGCGGGATGTGCTCGCGCTGCGGGTGGACGGTGAGCTTGATGGGCTTGCCCGGGCCGTCCGGCAGCGGGAGCGTCCAGTGCTCGCCCTCGTACGTGAGGCGCTCGCGCGACATGGCCTTGCGGACGATCTCGACGTACTCGCGCGTGCGGGCCAGCGGCTTGTCGAACTTGACGCCGTACCAGCCCTCGGAGACCTGTGGTCCCGAGACGCCGAGGCCGAGACGGAACCGGCCACCGGAGAGCGAGTCGAGGGTGGCGGCGGTCATCGCCGTCATCGCGGGCTGGCGCGCCGGGATCTGCATGATCGCGGAACCGACGTCGATCCGCTCGGTCTTGGCGGCCACCCAGGAGAGCACGGTCGGCGCGTCGGAGCCGTAGGCCTCGGCGGCCCAGCACACGTCGTAGCCGAGGCGGTCCGCCTCCTGGGCGACGGCGAGATTGTCGCCGTCCATACCGGCGCCCCAGTAGCCGAGGTTGATGCCGAGCCTCATGACCACACCCTCTTTACCGATCAGTAACGTCCCTTGGCCCGGACTCTAGCGCGCGGGTACGCGATCCGTCAGGGGGAGGTTGTCCACAGCCTCTCTCCGCGTGGGGTCCTGGCCAGTAATCTCGCGCCCATGGAGCAGAGGCATCTCGGCCGTACCGGCCTGCGCGTGTCCCGGATCGGGCTCGGCACCCTCACCTGGGGCCGGGACACCGACGAGCACGACGCCGCCGACCAGTTGAAGGCGTTCTGGGACGCGGGCGGCACGCTGGTCGACACCGCGGACGTGTACGGCGGCGGCGAGGCGGAGTACGTGCTGGGGCAGCTCATGGAGCGGCTGGTGCCCCGGCGCGATCTCGTCATCTCCACGAAGGCGGGCAGCGTGCCCGATCCCGACCGCAGGATGGACGGCTCGCGCGGCCATCTCCTGGCCGCGCTCGACGCCTCCCTGGCCCGCCTCGGCACCGACCACGTGGATCTGTGGCAGCTCCATGCCTTCGATCCGCACACCCCGCTGGAGGAGTCCCTCCAGGCGCTGGACATCGCCGTGAGCAGTGGACGGGCGCGGTACGTGGGGGTGTCGAACTTCTGCGGGTGGCAGCTGGCCAAGGCCGGGACCTGGCAGCTCGGCGCCCCGGGCGCGGCGCGGACCCGGCTGGCGGCGACGCAGATGGAGTACTCGCTGCTGCAGCGGGGCGTGGAGCGGGAGGTGCTGCCGGCCGCCCTCGATCTGGGGATAGGTCTGCTGCCGTCCTCGCCGCTGGGCCGAGGCGTGCTGACGGGCAAGTACCGGCAGGGCACCCCGACGGACTCCCGGGGCGGCTCGGAGACCATGGCGCCCTTCGTGGAGCCGTACCTGGACGAGGCGGCGAGCCGGATCGTGGACGCGGTCGCGACGGCGGCGGACGGCCTGTCGACGACACCGCTCCAGGTGGCGCTCGCCTGGGTGCGCGACCGCCCCGGGGTGACCGCCCCGATCGTCGGCGCGCGCAACGCGAAGCAGCTCACGGCGGCGTTGTCAGTGGAGAGCCTTAGTCTTCCTGACGAGATCTGCCGGGCGCTCGACGACGTGTCTGCGCCCGTGCACCGCTATCCGGACCAGGACTGGAGCACCCTGTGACCGAGCCTTCCCGGGAGACCCCTCCCGAGGCAGCCGAGCCCGCGCCGGGCGAGGACGAGGCCACGACCGAGCACCCCGTGGAGGGCGCCGACGGCGGCGAGGCCCGTGCGAGTGCCGCCGACGCGCCGGAGCAGACCGACGGCGACGACGCCGCGTCGGCCACGGGTGCGGCGTCGGCGCAGGACGAGCCGGCCGACGGCGGCGAGGCGAGGGCCGCCGAGCTCTCGGAGGCTCAGGCCGAGCTCGCCGCGCAGCGGGAGCTGCGGGCCCGGATCGAGCAGCGCAAGGCGGAGAAGGAAGGGCCCGTCGCCGCGGGCGGCAAGCTGAGCGGCAAGGCGGCCGATCTGCTCGCCGCGGTACGGGCCGTGGAGAGCGGTACGAAGTCGGTCGGCGCGCTCCTGGACGCGCCGGAGCCCGAATCCCGGCGCCCGGCCCCCGCGGCGGCGCCGGCCACGACGGTGCGGCCGGCCCCGGTCGAGAGGGCGGCGGCCTCCGCCGAGACGCTGACGGCCGTGCGGGAGGTCCTGGCATGCGGCGGGGCGCCGGAGTCGCTGACCGGGCAGGTCGCCACCGTGCTCGGCGAGGGCGCCGCCGAGGCGCTGCGCGAGGACCCCTGGCAGCTGCTCTCGGTGCCCGGAGTCCAGCCCGAGCATGCGGACGGCTTCGCGCGGGCCCTGCTCGGCGCGGAGTGCGGTCCCGGCGATGCCCGCCGCGCGGTCGCCCTGGTGGCCTGGCTGCTCGAACGGGCCGCGCTGAAGGGCCACACGGCCCTGGAGGACGGGGACGTGCGGGCCGGCCTCGCCAAGCTGTCGGTGCCGGACCCGGAGGAGGCCGTCCAGCAGGCGATCTCCGAGGGCGCGGTGCTCGTGTTCCAGGAAGAGGATGACCAGGTCGCCGAGGAGGACTCCGAGGACGACCAGGAAGCCGCGCAGGAGGAGGCGGACGTCCCCGTCCTGCTCGGGCTCGACCGGTACGCCCTCGCCGAGGAGAGCCTCGCCGACGGCCTCGCCCGGCTGGCCAAGACCGTCACCGCGGACGACTGGGAGGGGCCGGAGCTGGTGCGCGCGGTGGGCGCGCACGGGCTCGTGGCGCACACGGGCGGCGAGGCGTCCCGCCGCGAGCCGGTCGCGCTCGCCGAGGCCGCCCGGGCACGCGGTCTGCGCGTCACCGTGGCGGCGCACAGCGAGAACGGGGTCCGTCGTCTGAGGTCTCTCGCTCCGGCCGGACCGGGTGCGGCGCCGTCGTCCGCCACGGACGGGGCGGAGGCTTCGGGGACCGCGGCTTCGGCGGGACCGGCCGGCGGGCACCCCGGTGCGGAGGCGGTGACCGTCGCCGCCCTGCTGTCCGGCGCGGCCGGGCCCGGCCGCGATGAGGAGGGCGCGCTCGCCCTGGACCTGCTGGTCGTGCTCGACGCGCCGCAGCTGGACGTCGAGACCGCCGCGATGCTCGTGGAGTCGCTGCCGGACGGCTGCCGTCTCGTGCTGAGCGGCGACCCCGGTGTCCTCGGTTCGGCGGGTGCCGGCCGGGTGTTCGGCGATCTGCTGGCGGCCCGGGTGTGCCCGCAGGTCGCGTCCCGCGTCCCGGATCCCGGCCCGATCGGCGAGCTCGTCTCGGGCATCGGCATCGGTGAGCTGAACCAGGTGGAGGCGCCCGGCAAGGAGGTCGTGATCGTCCCGGTCCGGGACGCGGGCGAGGCCGTCCACCGGACGGTGCAGCTGGTCGCCGACTCCGTTCCGCGGGCGATCGGTGTGCCGGCCGGGCAGACACAGGTGATCACGGTCGGCCATGGCGGCTCGGCGGGCACCCGCGCGCTGAACGCCGCGTTGAAGCAGCGGCTCAACCCCGGCCCGGGGCGCTTCGGCGGCTTCGATCCGGGTGACCGGGTGGCGTATGTCACGGCCCCGGGGCGCACGGTGACCGGGACGGTCGTCTCGGCCGACGCCGAGGGCCTGCGGCTGGAGTGCGAGGGCGAGGAGCTCGTCGTACCGAAGGAGCGGGTGGAGTCGGCGCTGCGGCACGGCTGGGCGCTCACCGCGCACCAGGCGGCCGGGATGCGCTGGCCGGCCGCAGTCGTGGTGCTGCCGGGCGACGCCGCGCACAGCCTGGACCGGCCCTGGGTCTACACGGCCTTCGGCCGTGGCGAGCGCCATCTGTCGGTCGTCCACGGCGTGGACCAGGCACTGCCCCGCGCCGTGGCCGAGGGGGTGGCCCAGGACCGTACGACCCGGCTGCGGCCGCTCCTGGAGGCTCTTCTGGCCGTCGGGGAGGAATGACCCGACGAGGGACGGACGGAGTACGGCGGAGGGCGGGACACCGTGTGGGTG
>NZ_JBHWBS010000142.1:0-13345 GCF_042735655.1 Streptomyces sp. NPDC059567
CTCCACCCGGAGGGGGCCGCCGCTTTCGTCACGGCTCGCGACTACCGTACGACTTCCTCCACGCCCCACTGCGCGAGCAGCCGCAGCGCGTCCGCCGAGGCCGTCCCGGGCTCCGCCTGGTAGGTCACCAGGACCAGGTCCGGGTCCGCGCCGGAGATCTTCAGCGACTCGTACTGCAGCGTCATCTCGCCCACCAGCGGATGCCGCAGCCGCTTGCTTCCGTGCCCCTTGTCCGCGACGGTGTGCGCCGCCCACAGCGAGCGGAACTCCTCGCTCCGCACCGACAGCTCGCCGACCAGCGCGAGCAGCGCCGGATCGTCCGGGTAGCAGCCCGCGTACAGCCGCAGCACGCTCACCACCTCGGTCGCCTTGGACTCCCAGTCCAGATAGAGATCACGCGCGTTGGGGCCGAGGAAGACCAGCCGGGCCATGTTGCGCTCCTCCGGCTCCATCGCCGCGAAGTCGCCGAGCAGCGCCCGGGCCATCCGGTTCCAGGCGAGGATGTCGAGCCGCCGGCCGACGAGGATCGCCGGGACGCCGTCCATCGAGTCCAGCAGATGCCGAAGACCCGGCCGCACCTGCTGGGGGCGGGCGATCGCCGCCCGGTGCTGCTTCTTCTTCGCCGTCGGCTTCGCCAGATGCGTCAGATGCGCGCGCTCGGAGTCGTTCAGCCGCAGCGCCCGCGCGATCGCGTCCAGCACCTCCATGGACACATTTCGGCCGTTGCCCTGCTCGAGACGCGTGTAGTACGCCACCGACACCCCGGCCAGCTGCGCCAGCTCCTCCCGGCGCAGCCCCGGTACGCGACGATGGCGCCCGAACTCCGGCAGGCCCACGTCCTCCGGCTTCAGCCGGGCCCGGCGCGAGCGCAGGAATTCGCTGAGTTCGGCACTGAGATCCATGCGTCCCGATTATCCCAGGTCGTAGGCCCGGACGGACGGGTGTTCCTGTCCCTGCCAGTGGTAGGCACGCTGGTCGTAGGCAGAACAGAGGGCTGGGTGGAAGACCGGCACCCCGGCAGGCTGGTCGCCATGACCACGAACGCTTCCGCCGTATCCGCCTACGCCGCGCCCGCCGCCAACGCCCCGCTGGAGCGCACCACCGTGCCGCGCCGCCCGGTCGGCGAGCACGACGTCCTGATCGAGATCAAGTACGCCGGCATCTGCCACTCCGACATCCACCAGGCCCGTGACGGCTGGGGCGAGGGCATCTTCCCGATGGTGCCCGGACACGAGATCGCCGGCATCGTCACCGAGGTCGGCACCGGGGTCACCAAGCACAAGGTCGGCGACCGCGTCGGGGTCGGCTGCTTCGTCGACTCATGCCGGGAGTGCGCGTACTGCCTCCAGGGCCTGGAGCAGTACTGCGTCAAGGGTGGCACCGGCACGTACAACGCCCTCGACAAGAACGGCGAGCCCACGTACGGCGGCTACTCGACCCACATCGTCGTCGACGAGAACTACACCCTGCGCATCCCCGAGGGCATCGCCCTCGACGAGGCCGCTCCGCTGCTCTGCGCCGGCATCACCCTCTACTCGCCGCTCGCGCACTGGAAGGCCGGCCCCGGCAAGAAGGTCGCGATCGTCGGCCTCGGCGGCCTCGGCCACATGGGCGTCAAGATCGCCCACGCGCTCGGCGCCGAGGTGACGGTGCTCAGCCAGTCGCTGAAGAAGCAGGAGGACGGCCTCAAGCTGGGCGCCGACCACTACTACGCGACCAGCGACCCGGAGACCTTCTCCACGCTCGCCGGCTCCTTCGACCTGATCATCTCCACCGTCTCGGCGCCGATCGACTTCGGCGCCTATCTGAGCCTGGTCAAGACGGACGGCGCGCTGGTGAACGTCGGCGCGCCGGAGGAGCCGATCGCGCTCAACCTCTTCTCGCTGATCGGCGGCCGCAAGACGCTCGCGGGCTCGATGATCGGCGGCATCGCCGAGACGCAGGAGATGCTCGACTTCTGCGCGGAGCACGGCCTGGGCGCGGAGATCGAGCTCATCCGCGCGGACGAGATCAACGAGGCGTACGAGCGGGTGCTGGCGAGCGATGTGCGGTACCGCTTCGTGATCGACGCGTCGACGATCTGACCGCTCCCGGGACCCGGCCCGCGAGCGGTTCCGGGTTCCGGGTTCCGGGCGGCGTGCCGGGTTCCTGCTTCCGGGCGTGCGTGCCGGGTTCCGGGAGCTGCCGGGCCCGGGCGTGCATGCCGGGGCATGACGTGCGAGGTAATCGACCTCGCCGCCGTGCCCCGGCACGCTTGCGTCATGACCGCTTACGCCCTCGCGAACCTGAATCCCCCGACCGTCCTCGACGAGGAGGTCTTCACCTACATCGAGCGCATCCAGGCGACGCTGGACCCCTTCGGCGGCCGCTTCCTCGTGCACGGAGCCCCCGAGCGGGAGGTCCGGGAGGGCGAGTGGCCCGGAGCCCTGGTCATGATCGGCTTCCCCTCGATGGACCAGGCGCGCGGCTGGTACGACTCCTCCGCCTATCAGGAGCTGATCCCGCTGCGCACCCGCCACATCCCGGGCGACGTGCTCCTGATCGACGGCGTCGCCCCCGGCTACGACCCGGCGGCGACGGGCGCGGTGCTGCGGGCGGCGGCCGCGTCAGGAGGCGCGGCCTGAGAGCAGTTCGAGCGGGGTGCCGCCGAAGCCGGAGCGGAAGCGGTGGTCGTGGGAGACCGCGACCACGGCCCCCTCGAACGCGGCCAGGGCCGCCTCCAGGTCCTCCACCAGCGAGAGCGCCACATGGTTGGTCGGCTCGTCCAGGACGAGCAGGTCCGCCGGCCGGCTCACCAGCCGGGCGAGCTCCAGCCGCCGCTGCTGGCCCACCGACAGCGCGGCCACCGGCACGGTCAGGTCCTCCTCCCGGAAGAGCCCGAGGGCGAGCAGCTCGTCCGCGTGCTCCTCGGGCGGTCCGGGGCGGCCCGCCGCGTACGCCGTGAGCAGCGGCTCCCGGGACGGCACGGCGGGCAGCTCCTGGGCCAGGTACCCGACCCGGCCCTGCCGCACGACCGTGCCGCTGTCGGGCCGCAGATCCCCTGCGAGAACCCGCAACAGGGTCGTCTTCCCGGCCCCGTTGGGCCCGGAGACGAGCAGCCGGTCGCCGGGCGAGATCCGCAGCTTGTCGATCCGCAGCCGCTCCCCGACGACGATGTCGGCGAGCTCGGCGAGCACGCCGTCTCCCCGGCCGACGCCGTCGCCCGGCCCCGGCCCGCGATGCAGCCCGGACCCGGACGCCGTGCCGGACCCGGTGTCGGACCTGGACCCGATGCCGGATCCGGACGCGGTGCCGGACGCGGTGCCGGACCCGGACGCCATGCCGGACCCGGTGTCGGACCTGGACCCGATGTCGGATCCGGACGCGGTGTCGGATCCGGACGCGATCCCGGCCCCCGCCCCGGACGTGGCGCCGGCCCCGGCCCCCGCCCCGGACGTGGCGCCGGCCCCGGCCCCCGCCCCGGACGTGGCGCCTGGGCCCGTCGTCGTCAGCCGGGCCGTGAACCGCAGCGGCTCCGGCGGGGCCGGTACCGGTGTCCGTCGCAGCTGCTCCAGTCGTACCCGGGCCGACCTGACCTGGCCCGACAGCTTGTTCTCGTGGGAGCGGCGGTGCTTGCCGAAGCCCTGGCGCGGGTCCTTGCCGGAGACCGCGAGCCGCTGCCCGGCCGCGGCGACCAGCTCCTCCGTACGGGCCAGCTCCTCCCGCCACTCCTCGTGCTCCCGCACACGGCGGCGCCGGTCGGCGGCCTTCGCCGCGCGGTAGCCGGACCAGCCGTCGCCGTACCGGGTCACCCCACGGGTGTCGCGGTCGACCTCCAGGATCGCCGTCGCCATCCCCTCCAGGAACGCCCGGTCGTGGGTGACGGCCACCACCGTGCCCCGGTGGGTCCGCAGCCGCTCCTCCAACCAGCCGGCGGCCGACCGGTCGAGATGGTTCGTCGGCTCGTCGAGCAGCAGCAGTTCGGCGCCCGAGGCGAGGACGCAGGCGAGGGCGAGCCGGGACTGCTCACCGCCCGACAGGGTGCCGACGCGGCGCTCGTACGCGACGTGCCCGAGGCCGAGGCCGTGCAGCGCGGCGTCGACCCGGGCGTCGGCCTCGTACCCACCCCGCTCCTCGTACCGGGCCGCCAGCTCCCCGTACGCGGCGAGCTCCTCGGCCGTCGCGGAGCCGAGCGTCTCCTCGGCGGCCCGCATCTCCCGCTCCATCGCACGGAGTTCGGCGAGTGCGGCGTCGACGGTGTCCCGCACGGTGTGCTCGGGGCCGATGCCGAAGGACTCGGCGAGCGTCTGGGCGAGGTGGGCGGTCCCGCCGGGGAAGCGGACGGTGACCTCCCCGGTGTCCGGGGCCTCCGCCCCGGCGAGGAGCCGGAGCAGCGTGGACTTGCCTGAGCCGTTCTCACCGATGACGGCGGTCTTCTCGCCGGGCCGGACGGTGAGCGAGATCTGTTCGAGGACGGAGCGGTCCCCGTACGCCTTGGAGACGTCTTTCATGGTCATTTGGGCGCGGTCGCGCATGGGATCTTTCCCTGAATGGTGGGGGTTCGTTCGGGCCGGAGGAAGGGACACCGGGACCACCACTGCCGCGCCCCGAGGGCGCCGGATCAGCGGGTCAGACCGTGTCCGCGGCCGGAATCAGCGAAAGAAGTAGTACGAACCCATGCGATGGAGTGTAGCCGCGCGGCCCGTCGACGGCGCAGCCAATAGTGCGCGGTGGCCACGGCGAGCAGCGGACCCCAGGCGAGCAGGGGCACGTAGCAGGCGGTCATGACCACGTACGCGATCCCCTTCGGGGACTCGGGGTGGCCCATGGTCTCCGGGCCGTTCCAGCCGACGGCGCCGAGCGTGGTGATCGCGATCAGGGCGAGCGCCCCGGCCCCCGCCAGGGTCACCGTGAACGAGGTCGGCACGCGCCGCCCGCCGATCAGCGGGATCCAGCGCGGGAACACCTGCCCCCAGGACTGGACGAGCCCCAGCGCGAGGAGCCCGAGGGCCTCGGCGAACAGGGTCAGTCCGACCATGGAGAGCGAGAAGAAGCCGCCCGGCTCGACATCGGCCATGGCGTTGGCGCCGGTGAAACCCACCGGGATGCCGCACGCCTGGACTCGCCGCCCTCGCCTCCATCGACCGTACGGTCTCACTGCTGCGCGGATCGGCGGATGCCGGCCGCACGCCCCTCCCGGGCCTCGGCGAACTCGCCGATCTGGTCCGAAGGTTCGGCGACGAGGGCGGGACGAAGAGCCGTCTCGCCATCGGTGACGGCGTGGAAGGCGCGCTCTCCCGGGAGGCCGCCGCCACCCTCCACCGGGTGGCGACCGAAGCGCTGACCCATGTGCGTCGCCATGCCCCGCCACACCGCCCTGCGCCACGGCGCCTGCGGCTTCCCGCTCAAGCGCTCGGGGCCGACGCTGCTGATCGAGGCGGTACGGGCGGCGATGGCGGGCGACACGCTGATCAGTCCGCAGATCACCGTCCGCCTCCTGCGCCACCTCGCCCCCGAATCCGGCCACACCCCGCCCCAGGACCCGCTGACCCCGCGCGGACGGGCCTGGCGACGCCGACCCCGTAAGGATCACCGCCCCTGTGGGTCCGGCCGGTGCTCGACGTACTCGACGACCGAACCATCGGGGTGGCGGGCGGTGAACCCCGCGCCGGTCGGCACGGCGTGCAGCGGGTCGAGGACCTCGGCGCCCTCGGCCGTGAGCCGTTCCAGGTGCGCGCCCGCGTCGTTCACCAGGAGTGTGCCGTCCACCTCCCGGAACGGCTCCAGCGCGTCCGGCTCGCCCTCGACGAGCAGGAACCCGCCGACGACGGCCAGCGCGAGCCGCTTCGCCGGGTACGTGAACCACATGTCGCGCTCGACGCCCTGCACGCGTTCGTAGCGGGCGGCGAGGTCCTCCAGGGTGCCCGGGCCGGTGAAGACCCGGATCAGGGCGCGCGGGGAAGTCAGGCGGGAGGAGTCGTTGTTGACCCGCCACAGGACGGTGGTGTCTGCGTTCATGGCACCACCCTCGCCGGGCCGGGAAGGCCGAACCAGAAGGGTGTTCATGCTGTGACCGACACTCACAGGCTCGCGCTCCGCCGCGAACTGGGCACCTTCCTGCGCGCCCACCGCGAGCGCGTCGCACCCGCCGACGTCGGCCTGCCGGCCACATCCCGCCGCCGCACTCCGGGCCTGCGCCGCGAGGAGGTGGCCGCGCTGTCGGGGGGCGGCGTCGCCTGGTACACATGGCTGGAACAGGGGCGGGTCGACACCTCCCGCGAGGTCCTGGACGCCGTCAGCCGCACCCTGCGCCTCGACCCCGACGCCCATCACCACGTCCTGCGGCTCGCGGGCTTCGCCCCGCCGGAGCCCGCGGAAGACCCCATGGCGGCGCGCCCGTTGCTGGACAGCTGGCCGGACCGCCCGGCCGTCCTCCTGGACGGCGCCCTGTCCCTGACCGCCTGGAACACCGCGTACACCCGGCTGTGGCCGGATCCGGCGGCGGTCCCGCCGGACCGCCGCAACCTGCTGCTGCTCCTCGCGACCGACCCGGATCACCAGCGGCTGCTGCCGGACTGGGAGCCGCTGGCCATGGACCTCTACCGCCACGTCCGCACCCGCGCGGACGCCCGCCCCCAGGACCCGGCCCTCCGCACCCTGACCAGCCTCCTCGCCACCGAACGCCCCGACCTCGCCCACTGGTGGAGCTGCCGCTCGGTGGCCTCCTTCACCTCCCGCACGGCCCACTTCACCCCGGCGGGCCCCCACACGGTGTCGATGCTCCACACCCCGGACGCCCCGGGCTCGGCGATCCTGCTGTTCAGCCGACGGGTCGGATGACGGGTGCGACGTCAGCCGTCGGCCTTCGCCACTCCGATCGGGCAGGACACTCCCGTACCGCCGATGCCGCAGTAGCCCGCCGGGTTCTTGTCCAGGTACTGCTGGTGGTATCCCTCGGCGGGGAAGAACGTGCGGCCCTCCGCCGGGAGGATCTCCGTGGTGATCGTGCCGTAGCCGGAGCCCGTCAGGACCTGCTGGTACGCGGCGCGGGAAGCGTCCACCGCCGCCGCCTGGGCGGGGGAGTGGGTGTAGATCGCCGAGCGGTACTGGGTGCCGACGTCGTTGCCCTGGCGGAAGCCCTGGGTCGGGTCGTGGGACTCCCAGAAGAGCTTGAGCAGCTGCTCGTACGAGACCTTCGACGGGTCGAAGACGACCCGGACGGCCTCGGTGTGTCCGGTGAGGCCCGAGCAGACCTCCTCGTAGGCCGGGTTCGGTGTGATCCCGCCCTGGTAGCCGACGAGCGTCGTCCAGACGCCCTCG
This sequence comes from Streptomyces sp. NPDC059567, assembly GCF_042735655.1. Taxonomy (NCBI): domain Bacteria; kingdom Bacillati; phylum Actinomycetota; class Actinomycetes; order Kitasatosporales; family Streptomycetaceae; genus Streptomyces; species Streptomyces sp. NPDC059567. The sequence goes on from NZ_JBHWBS010000142.1 coordinate 7,300, forward strand.
GTCTGCCAGAACTTGCGCTCGGCGCCCCAGAAACAGCCGAGGGCGAAGTCGGCGACCTCAAGACCTTCGGGGTACGGGCCGAGCAGCGGGTTGCCGAGGACGGTGTGGCGCTCGGGCACCGTGAACTCGGGCTCCGGGCGGCCCTTCAGCGCCTGCTCGGGCGTGGGGAGGACGGGGGTGCGTGACAGGAACATGCGGCTTCTCCTCGACGGTCGGCGTTACCCACAACGCCCGGGGCCCGGGAGGGATTCCCCCCGGGCCCCGGCGCGCTCCGACGCCTTTCAGCGGCGGGCGCCGCTGACCGCCCTCTCGCGCCACGCGCAGCAGTACGAGGCCGGTTCCGCGCTGCAGCGCCACGGGAGCCGTCCGATGCCCTGCCCGTACGGCTCCCCGTACCGAAGGCCCTCCCGTAGGGACCGCCGCGTCAGTGCGGCAGCGTCGCCGGGCTTCCGCCGTTCGCCTCGTAGCCCGCCACCGCCAGGTTCCGGTACACGGTGTACTCCGCGGCCGGGTCCTCGCTCAGCGTCCACGGCAGTGCGCCGACGTGGCCGTCCACGTGGACGAGCTGGTGCATAGCCTCGGACCAGCGCTCGGCGCGGACCAGGAAGAGCACCAGCAGATGACGGACGTGCGCGAGCATCGGGTCGTCGGGGCGGGCGGATTGGACGGCGTACAGCGCGCCCTCCATCGCCTTCCTGACCACCTCGGTCCGGTAGAAGTCCTGGACGATGACGATCTCGGGCAGGTGCTCGTACACCGCGAACAGCGGCAGCGCGGCGAGCAGCGAGCCCCGCGGGGCGCGGGCCGCGGCCGCCGTGGCGAAACGGTCGGCGTCCTCGCGCGAGCCGTGCCACTTCTCGCACCAGTAGTGCAGGGCGGCCAGATGTGCCCCCATGTGCTGCGGGGCGCGGTCGATGATCTTCGCCCAGACCTGGTCGAACTCCTCGTGGCTGTAGCCGAGTCCGCGGGCGACGGCGAGCCGCACGATGTACGGGACGGGGTCGCCGGGGGCGAGCAGCGCCGCCTCCTCGCTCACCTTCTTCGCCTCTTCGAGGATGATCCGGAAGTCGTCGGTGCCGGCCGCAGAGGAGCGCCAGGCCTGCTGCACCAGGAACTCTGCGTGTACGGCGGCCCCGCCCGGGTCCTTGGGCGAGTCGGCGCGCCAGGCGCGCAGCCACGCGCCTCCGACGCCGGGCTTCTGCTGGAGCTCCAGGGAGGCCGCGCCCGCGAACGCCTGGACGCGCTGCCAGCGGACCTCGCCCTCCTTCTCCGTTCCGGCGAGGAGCTGCGCGGCCGCCCGCCAGTCCTGGGTCGCCTGGACCACGTCGAGGACGTCGAGCAGGTCGGTGTCAGGGCCCGGCATCCGTACGTCCTGCTGCTCCTGGCGTGCGAAGCCGTACGCCTCGGGGTCCGCGGCGTCCGGCGCGCCGGGTGCCACCTGATGGATTCCGACGGCGCGGCGGCGCCGCAGATACGGAGCGAGGACCGCGAACAGCAGGCCCATCGCGAGCAGGAACCAGAGAATCTCCATGGGTCCATTGTCCAGGACGGCCCGGGCGACTCGTGAGCCCCGGGACGAGCCGCGGCGGGCCCGGGGCAGTCGCCCCCGGAGCGGGCCACGGTATGAGACACCCGGTGAGACGTCGGCGGCGGTGGACCGTGCTCAGGACTACGCTCCTGCCTCATGAGCGACGAGCACACGCACCAGAGCTTCGAGACCCGCGCCATCCACGCGGGCAACACGGCCGACCCGCTGACCGGCGCGGTCGTCCCGCCCATCTATCAGGTGTCCACCTACAAGCAGGACGGCGTCGGTGGGCTCCGCGGCGGTTACGAGTACAGCCGCAGCGCCAACCCGACCCGTACCGCCCTCGAGGAGAACCTCGCCGCTCTGGAGGGCGGCCGGCGCGGTCTCGCCTTCGCCTCCGGGCTCGCGGCCGAGGACTGCCTGCTGCGGACCCTGCTGGCCCCCGGCGACCACGTGGTCATCCCCAACGACGCCTACGGCGGCACCTTCCGGCTCTTCGCCAAGGTCGTCCAGCGCTGGGGCGTGGACTTCTCCGTCGCCGACACCTCCGACGTCGAGGCCGTGCGCGCCGCGGTCAACGACCGTACGAAGGTGATCTGGGTCGAGACCCCGTCGAACCCGCTGCTCGGCATCACCGACATCGCGGCGGTCGCGGACGTGGCCCGCACGGCGGGCGCGAAGCTGGTCGTCGACAACACCTTCGCCTCGCCCTACCTCCAGCAGCCGCTCTCGCTCGGCGCGGACGTCGTGGTGCACTCGCTGACGAAGTACATGGGCGGCCACTCCGACGTCGTCGGCGGCGCGCTGGTGACGGCCGACGAGGCGCTCGGCGAGGAACTGGCCTACCACCAGAACGCGATGGGCGCGGTGGCCGGTCCGTTCGACTCGTGGATCGTGCTGCGCGGCATCAAGACGCTCGCCGTCCGCATGGACCGGCACAGCGAAAACGCCGGCAAGGTCGTGGAGATGCTGACCCAGCACCCGAAGGTGACCCAGGTCCTGTACCCGGGGCTGCCGGAGCACCCGGGGCACGAGATCGCCGCCAAGCAGATGAAGGCGTTCGGCGGGATGATCTCCTTCCGCGTCGCGGGTGGCGAGGAGGCGGCTGTCGAGGTCTGCAACCGCGCCAAGCTGTTCACGCTGGGTGAGTCCCTGGGCGGCGTGGAGTCGCTGATCGAGCACCCGGGCCGGATGACGCACGCGAGCGTCGCGGGCTCGGCCCTGGAGGTCCCGGCGGACCTGGTCCGGCTCTCGGTGGGTATCGAGAACGTGGACGACCTGCTGGCGGACCTGCGCCAGGCGCTGGGCTAGGCACCGGGCCGCCGGGCCAGGCACCGGGGCCGCCGGGCTAGGCACCGGGGCCGCTGGGCTAGGCACCGGGGCCGCTGGGCTAGGCACCGGGCCGCTGGGCCAGGCACCGGGCCGCTGGGCCAGGCGCCAGGCGCCTGGCCAGGGCGGACACCCCCGGTCGGTATGGCCGGCCGGGCGCTCTCGACGAGGGCGCCCGGTCAGGCCGGGACCTTCTCGTCCTCGAGCGATTCGCGGATCATCGTGCGCAGATCGATGCTGTCGGTGTGACCGTGCACCGAGATCGCGTGCTCGGCCGCGGCCCGTACGACTTCCTCTTCCTCGCCGGTGATGGTGAGCGTGCAGCCCATCACGCTGGGCGTCTTGCGGCAGTCGGCGACTTTCCTGGTCATGACGGCCTCCTGGGTCTCCTCCTTCCAGGCTAGGGCCGTCGTCACCAGCCTTCGAGCGGTGGCGTGGTCTCCGACGGGGGTACGTGCCAGGGCTCGGCCACCGACGCCCACACCGCGAAGGCCAGCACGGCCGCGGCCAGGAGCACCCACAGCGCCCGGCGCACGGCCCGGTCGCGGTGCAGCAGCCGGGTCCCGCGCTCGACGGCCCGCGCGGCCAGGTCGCGGGGGACCTGCGGATGGGTGCTCTCGAGCAGCCGCCGGACCTCGTCCTCCTTGCGTTCGTGCCGGGTCACGAGGCGACCTCCCCCGGCCGATCACGCCGATCACGATCAGGCCCGGCGGGCCGGTCCCGTCGGTCCCGCAGGGCGGAGACGGCGCGGGCGCAGACGGCCCGGACCCGTTCCTCGGGCAGCCCGAGGAGGGCCGCGGTCTGCTCCTCGGCCACCCCTTCGTACAGCCGGAGCACCAGGACGAGACGTTCCTGCGGGGTGAGCGCGGAGAGGACTCCGCCCCGGCCGCGGTGGTGCCGCCAGGAGGTACGGGCGAAGCGGGCGGCGAGGTCGGCGCGGGTGCGGTTGTACGGATCCTCGCCGCGCAGCCGGTCCCAGTGGGCGTACGTGTGCGCGAGGGAGGCCGTCAGCAGCGCCTGGGCGCGCGGGTTGCGGGCGCGGGTCTCGGCGGTGAGCAGCGTCGCGGCATGCAGCAGCCGCCCCGCCGCCCCCGCCACGAACGCCTCGAACTGCCGGGTGCGGTGGTGCTGTTCGCCTCCCTGGCCGCCCCCTGGGCCGACCTGTCGATCTCGCACGTCCTCATATGAGGACAGGGCGCTGCCCGGGTCAAGAGGTCGCGGAGGACTCCGTGTCGGCGGCGGGCGGCAGGCCCGACTGGCGGGCGGACAGAGCCGAGTTGAAGCGGGTGAGCAGCGTGCAGAACGACTCGCGCTCGTCCGCCGTCCAGCCGTCCGTCACCTGCGCCATCAACTCGCGGCGGGAGGCGCGGACCTCCTCCAGGCGGGCCAGCCCGCGCGGCGAGAGCTGGAGCACGACCGCACGCCCGTCCTCGGGGTGCGAGGTGCGCTTGACCAGGCCGGTGTCGACGAGCGGGGCGACCTGGCGGGTGACGGTGGACGAGTCGATGCCCATGCCCGCCGCGAGCGCCTTGACGCCCATCGGGCCTTCCTGGTCGAGCCTGTTCAGGAGCAGATAGGCGGCGCGGTCCATCGAGTTGCGGAGCTGCCCGGTGCCGCCGAGGCGGGTCTGTTCGGCCCGGCGGGCGAAGACGGCCACCTGGTGCTGGAGGGCATCGAGGAGACCGGGGTCAAGCTCAGTCGTCATGTCCTGAGATGTGGGCATGGCTGTGGGGGCTCTCTCGTGCGGTGGTCGGTTGGTGGGGGACAGAGTACGCGGACCTTCGAGGGTCCGTACCTGCGCTGCGCAAACCCGCTGCGTGCGGGCGGCCCGGGCGGCCACGGGGCCCGTGAGCTGCGAGACTTGCTGTCATGAGCTTCCGTAGGCCAGACCCCTTGCACCATCTGATCCTCGACGATGTGCGCGGGGCGCAGAAGATGCTCTCCGGGGTGGCCAGAGTGACCGCCATGGAGGGCAGTCGGTATCTGTCCTCGCTGGTGGGGGCGCCTGTCCACCTCAAGTGCGAGAACCTTCAACGAACGGGTTCGTTCAAGCTGCGGGGCGCGTACGTACGGATCGCCGGGCTGCGGCCCGAGCAGCGGGCGGCCGGGGTGGTCGCCGCCTCGGCGGGCAACCACGCGCAGGGCGTCGCGCTGGCCTCCGCGCTCCTCGGGGTGCACTCCACGGTCTTCATGCCGGTCGGCGCCCCGCTGCCGAAGGTCGCGGCGACCCGCGAGTACGGCGCCGACGTGCGGCTGCACGGCCATGTCGTGGACGAGACGCTGGCGGCGGCGGAGGAGTACGCGGCGGAGACGGGAGCGGTCTTCATCCACCCCTTCGACCACCCGGACATCATCGCCGGGCAGGGCACGGTCGGCCTGGAGATCCTGGAGCAGTGCCCGGAGGTCCGCACGATCCTGGTCGGGGTCGGCGGCGGTGGGCTGGTGGCCGGCATCGGGCTCGCGGTGAAGTCCGTACGCCCCGACGTGAAGGTGATCGGGGTGCAGGCGGAGGGCGCGGCCGCGTATCCGCCGTCGCTGACCGCCGGGCATCCGGTGGCGATCGAGTCGCCGGTGACGATGGCGGACGGGATCAAGGTGGGGCGCCCGGGCGACGTGCCGTTCGCGATCGTCCAGGAGTACGTCGACGAGATCCGTACGGTCTCCGAGGACGCGCTCTCCTCGGCCCTGTTGCTCTGCCTGGAGCGGGCGAAACTCGTGGTCGAGCCGGCCGGCGCGAGCCCGGTCGCGGCGCTGCTGAGCGATCCGAAGTCGTTCGCGGGGCCGGTGGTCGCGGTCCTGTCCGGCGGGAACGTGGACCCGCTGCTGATGCAGCGGATCCTGCGCCACGGCATGGCGGCCGGGGGCCGCTACCTGAGCCTGCGGCTGCGGGTGACGGACCGGCCGGGCGCGCTGGCGACGCTCCTCGCGGTGCTGACGGTGGTGGACGCGAACGTGCTCGACGTGAGCCATGTACGGACCGATCCGCGCCTCGGGCTGACAGAGGCGGAGGTGGAGCTGCACCTGGAGACCAAGGGGCCGGAGCACTGCGAGGAGGTCGAGGCCGCGCTGCGCGACGCGGGGTACGTGGTGCTGGCCTAGTAGTGCTTTGTTAGGTGGTGTCGTAGGGCTGCCATGGGACGATCTGTCGGCAGGTGGGGCAGGTGCCGGTCCAGGTGGCGATGAGCTGTT
>NZ_JBHWBS010000143.1:0-13203 GCF_042735655.1 Streptomyces sp. NPDC059567
GGGGCGGGCGCCGCGCGGCGCCCCCCCCCCGCGCGGCGCGCTGTCTGTGTTTCCCCGGGGGGGCGGGCCCCCCCCGGTGCGCCGGCCGCCCGCGAGGAGCTGCTGCCCCTCGCGGCGCAGTCGTGTCAGGGAGCGCTGCGGCACGCCCGCCACGCGCAGCGCCGCGTCGGCCGTCGCCGCCGCCAGGGCTCGCGGGTCGCGGGCGGGGTCGGCACGCCGAATGAGGATCACGCTCTCGGTGAGGCCGAAGAGAAGGTCGGCGCGCAGCGCCAGGTCCTCCGCGCCGAGCGCCGCCCCTGGCTCGGTGGCGGCCAGCAACTCCTCGTAGAACGCCTTGAGTTCGGACCGGACGCGGTGGAAGGCGGCGAAGCGCTCCGCCCGCACCTCGGGCAGCAGGTACAGCGCCCCGAGGTTGTGCGGGCCGCCGCACAGCAGCGCCGCGTCGGAGTGGCACAGGGCCCAGAGCCGCGCCTCCGGGGGCGCTTGCGTACGGGACACGAGCTCGCGCGCCACGTCGAGGGAGGGGCGGACAGTCCCTTCGAGGAGTTCCGCGAGGATCGCTTCCTTGCCGTCGAAGTAGTGGTAGAGGGATGCCTGCCGCAATCCGGCGCGCTCGGCGATCGTCCGGGTGGAGGTCGCGGTGTAGCCGCTGGTGGTGAAGAGCTCGGCCGCCACGGCGAGGACTTCTTCGCGCGGCTCAAGGCCGCCGGCGGGACGCTTCTGGACCCGTGGGCGGCCGACTCTCCTGCTGGTGGGCGTGCTCACTCCCCGATCCTCGCACAGGGCCGGAGGACACCTCTGGCCGCGCCCTCGGGTGAGCTTCCGGTAACCGACCCGAAACGCCCGGGCAATGGCCGCGAAGCGCCCGCTGCCTAATTTCTGTCGAGCGACAGAAATGAGCTCCCGACCGGAGGTTGAGCCATGGCGACACCGTCAGCGACAGCATCGGCGTACGGCGCGCGCGACCATGCCCGCGCCCAGGCGGGCACAAGGGTCGACGCCATGCCCGTACTGCCCGCGAGCAGTTGGCCGACGCCTCCCGAGGGTGTCGCCACCGGCGACATCGTGTGGGCCGAGATCGTGGTGGGCGGCAACTACACCCACAAGGTCCTCGCGCGGGGCACCGAACTGCGGCTGACCGACCTCACCGGCGACGCCTGCGCGCACCTCCTCCTCTACAGCGCCGACCGCCCCTGGGAGCGCCTGAACGTGGCCGACACCGTCAAGGTGCTCTGGAACGCGTACCTCGGCGAGGGACACCTGCTCCTGTCCGACCAGGGCCGCGTCCTCGCCACCCTCACCGCGGACAGCTCCGGCCGGCACGACGCCCTCACCGGCACCTCCACCCTCGCGCGCAACACCCGGCGGTACGGGGACGGGACCCCTCAGTCCGCATCGCCGGCGGGCCGCGAGCTGTTCAAGCTCGCGGCCCTCAAGAACGGTCTCGCCCCGCGCGACATCCCACCGTCCGTCTCCTTCTTCCAGGGCGTACGGGTCGCCGAGGACGGCACCACCGAGTTCACCGGCTCCGCGGGCCCCGGAAAGGCCGTCACGCTGCGTGCCGAGCAGGACGTGACCGTCCTCATCTCCAACGTCCCCCATCCCTTGGACCCGCGCCCCGCGTACACATGCGGAAACCTCGAGGTCCTCGCGTACCGGGCTGGTCCGACCGCCCCCGGCGACCCACTGTGGGACGCCACCCCCGAGGGCCGCCGTGCCTTCCTGAACACCGCCGACCACCTCACCGCCCGGGGGATCGCATGACCACCACCGCCCTTCCCGGCCGCGTCGTCTCCGAGGAGACCGTCCCCGCCCGCGCCGCCGCGTCCGCGGTCGTACGCAAGGGGCAGCTGCTGACCATCACCGACCTGCACGGCAACCAGGCCGCTGACTTCCTCCTCTACGACGCGCACGACACGTCCGTTCGCTACAGCGCCCCGGACACGATCCAGGCCCAGGAGTCCCTCTTCCTGACCACCGGCTCGGTGCTGCTGTCCAACGAGCACGTGCCGCTGATGACCGTCGTCGAGGACACCTGCGGGCGGCACGACACCATCGGCGGCGCCTGCTCCAAGGAGTCGAACACCCTCCGCTACGGCCATCACACCTGGTCGCAGCATGCCTGTGTGGAGAACTTCCTCGCCGAGGGCAGCAAGCACGGACTGGGCAAGCGCGACCTGGTCTCCAACATCAACTGGTTCATGAACGTGCCGGTCGAGAAGGACGGGACACTCGGCATCGTCGACGGCATCTCCGCCCCGGGGCTGAAGGTCGTGCTGCGGGCCGAGACCGACGTCCTCGCGCTGCTGTCCAACTGCCCGCAGATCAACAACCCCTGCAACGGATTCGACCCGACAGCCGTACGGATGACGATCACCGAGCCGGGCGAGAGCGACGAGGACGGAACCCGATGACGTTCGACACCCTGCTGGTCGCCAACCGCGGCGAGATCGCGGCACGCATCATCCGCACCGCCCGGCAGCTCGGACTGCGGACCGTCGCGGTGTACTCCGACGCGGACCGCGGCACGGAGCACGTACGACTGGCCGACGAGGCCGTCCGGCTCGGTCCCGCGCCCGCCAAGGAGTCCTACCTCGACGGCGACCTGGTCCTGAAGGCCGTCAAGGACACCGGTGCCGGCGCCGTCCACCCCGGCTACGGCTTCCTGTCCGAGAACGCCGACTTCGCACACCGCTGCGCCGACGCCGGCATCGTCTTCGTCGGCCCCACCCCCGAACAGCTCGAGCTGTTCGGCGCCAAGCACACCGCGCGCGCCGCAGCCCGGGCGGCGGGCGTGCCACTCGCCCCCGGCACCGGACTCCTCTCCGATGTGGACGCGGCCCTCGCGGCGGCCGAGGAGATCGGCTATCCGGTGATGCTCAAGGCGACCGGCGGTGGTGGCGGCATCGGCATGCAGGCCTGTCACGGCGCAGCCGAACTCGCCGGCGCCTGGGAACGGGTGCAGCGCGTGGCCGCGGCCTCCTTCTCCTCCGCCGGCGTGTTCCTGGAACGGCTCGTGGAGCGGGCCCGCCACGTCGAGGTGCAGGTCTTCGGCGACGGGCAGGGCAAGGTCGTCACCTTCGGCGACCGCGACTGCTCGCTGCAGCGCCGCAACCAGAAGGTCGTGGAAGAGGCCCCGGCGCCCGGTCTGCCGGACCACGTCCGCCGCCGACTCGCCTCGGCCGCTGTGGACCTGTGCGCGTCGGTGAACTACCGGTCCGCCGGCACGGTCGAGTTCGTGTACGACGCCACCCGCGAGGAGGCGTACTTCCTGGAGGTCAACACCCGCCTCCAGGTCGAGCACCCGGTCACCGAGGAGATCTACGGAGTCGACCTCGTGGCGTGGATGCTGCGCCTCGCGCAGGGCGACACCGCGGTCGTCACCGAGCCCCCCGCTCCCAAAGGCCACGCGGTGGAAGCACGTGTCTACGCCGAGGACCCGTCCCGCGACCACCGGCCCAGCGCGGGCCTGCTGACCCGCGTCGCCTTCCCCGCCGGCGTCCGCGTGGACTCGTGGGTCGAGACCGGCACCGAGGTCACCACCGCGTACGACCCGATGCTCGCCAAGGTCGTCGCACACGGCGCCGACCGCGCCGAGGCGCTGGACCGCCTGGACGCGGCGCTCGCCGCGACGCGCGTCGACGGCATCGAGACCAACCTCGGCCTGGTGCGGGCCGCGCTCCGGGACGGGGACGTACGCTCCGCCCGCCACTCGACCGCTTCGCTGGCCGCCGTCACCGACCCGACACCGCGCATCGAGGTCGTCGCCCCGGGCACGCTGACCACGGTGCAGGACTGGCCCGGACGCACCGGCTACTGGCAGGTCGGCGTCCCGCCGGGCGGGCCGATGGACGATCTCTCCTTCCGACTCGGCAACAGAGCGCTCGGCAACGACGAGGGCGCGCCCGGCCTGGAGTGCACCCTCCAGGGCCCCTCCCTGAAGTTCACCCACCCGACGACCGTCTGCGTCACCGGTGCCCCCGCGCAGGTGACGATCGACGGCACCCCGGTGCCGCAGTGGGAGCCGGTCACCGTCGAGGCGGGACGGACCCTCGCCGTCGGAGCCCCCGACGAGCATGGTCTGCGCACCTACGTGCTGTTCGCGGGCGGCCTGGACGTACCCGAGTTCCTGGGCAGCGCGGCCACCTTCGCCCTCGGCCGGTTCGGAGGACACGGCGGCCGCGCCCTGCGCGCGGGCGACGTCCTGCACGGCGGCGAGGCCCGCGACGGCACCTCCGGCGTCCCCCTCGGCGACCGTCCCGACTTCGGCGGGGAGTGGGAGGTCTGCGCGGTGGAAGGCCCGCACGCCGCCCCGGAGTTCTTCACCGAGGACGACATCCGCGACTTCTACGCCGCGGACTGGAAGGTGCATTTCAACTCGGCGCGCACCGGCGTCCGTCTGATCGGCCCCAAGCCGCGCTGGGCGCGCCCGGACGGCGGCGAGGCGGGTCTGCACCCGTCCAACATCCACGACACGCCGTACTCCGTCGGCGCCGTCGACTACACCGGTGACATGCCCGTCCTCCTCGGCCCCGACGGGCCCTCTCTCGGCGGCTTCGTCTGCCCGGCGACCGTCGTCACCGGGCAGCGCTGGAAACTCGGCCAGCTCCGGCCCGGAGACACCGTCCGCTTCCTTCCCGTCACGGCGGAGGCGGCAGGCGAACTGCGCCGGAACCCGGTCGCGGCGCCGCATGCCGACCGCGACGCCGTCGTCGACGGCGGCATCCTCGCCCGCCTGGAGAAGACGGGGGCGCGCCCGTCGGTCACGTACCGGCGCAGCGGCGACGACAACCTCCTCGTCGAGTACGGGCCCATGCAACTCGACCTGGCGCTGCGCATGCGCGTCCACGCGCTCGCGGAGGCACTGGCCGCGCGGGAGCTCGCCGGCATCGTCGACCTGACCCCGGGCATCCGCTCGCTCCAGATCCAAGTGGCCCCCGACGTGCTGCCGCAGCACGAGCTCCTCGACATCGTGCTGCGCGTGGAGGAGGAACTCCCCGCCACCGACGAGCTGGTGGTGCCCAGCCGCATCGTGCACCTGCCGCTGTCCTGGGACGACCCGGCGACCCGCGAGGCCATCGCCCGCTACACGGCGGGCGTACGCGACGACGCCCCGTGGTGCCCGTCGAACATCGAGTTCATCCGCCGCGTCAACGGCCTGGCGACGGTCGACGACGTCCATCGCACCGTCTTCGACGCCGAGTACCTCGTCCTGGGCCTGGGTGACGTCTACCTGGGCGCGCCCGTCGCCACCCCGCTGGACCCGCGACACCGTCTGGTCACCACCAAGTACAACCCGGCCCGCACCTGGACCGCCGAGAACTCGGTCGGTATCGGCGGCGCCTACCTGTGCGTCTACGGAATGGAGGGCCCCGGCGGCTACCAGTTCGTCGGCCGCACCACGCAGGTGTGGTCGGGCTGGCAGCAGCGCGGCGCCTTCGAGCCCGGCAAGCCCTGGCTGATGCGCTTCTTCGACCGGATCAAGTGGTACCCGGTCGGGCCCGAAGAACTCCTGGAGCTGCGCGCCGACATCACCTCCGGCCGGTTCGTGCCGAAGACCGAGGAGGGCACCTTCTCGCTCGCCGACCACCAGGCCTTCCTCGACGAGAACGCCGCATCGATCGCCGCGTTCCGAGCCCGGCAGAGCGCCGCGTTCGGCGCCGAGCGCGACGCCTGGGAGGCTGCCGGCGAGTTCGCCCGCGCCGAAGCGGCCACCGAGGTCGCCCCGCCGGCCGCCGACATCGAGGTGCCCGAGGGCGGCTGTCTGGTCGAGGCAGAGTTCACCGCCTGCGTCTGGCAGGTCAACGTCGAGGCCGGCGACCGGGTGTCGGCCGGTCAGCAGCTGATCGCGCTCGAGGCGATGAAGATGGAGTCACCAGTACGGACCCCCGCCGACGGCATCGTCGCGGAGGTCCTGATCAAACCGGGCAGCCAGGTCGAGGCGGGCACCGCGCTCGTCGTCCTCGCTCCCGTCGTGACCGCGGAGGCATCAGCATGATCACCGCAGTGGAGCGGGTACGGGCGGCATACGCCCGCAACGCGCAGGTGGACCGGCCCGAGGTGTGGATCGGTCTTCGCCCGCAGGAGGACGCGGAGGCGGATGCCGCCGCGGTCGACGCGAAGGCCGCCGCGGGCGAGCGGCTGCCGCTGGCCGGAACGGTGTTCGCCGTGAAGGGCAACATCGACGTGGCCGGGCTCCCGACCACCGCCGGCTGCCCTTCGTACGCCTACCGGCCGGAGGCCGACGCCCCGGCGGTGGCGCGCCTGAAGGCGGCGGGCGCGGTGGTCCTCGGCACCACGAACCTCGACCAGTTCGCGACCGGCCTCGTCGGCACACGCAGCCCGTACGGCCCGGTCCGGAACGCCGTCGACCCCGCGTACGTCTCGGGCGGCTCCTCGTCCGGCTCGGCGGTCTCCGTCGCGCTCGGCATCGCGGACTTCGCGCTCGGCACGGACACCGCGGGCTCGGGCCGGGTCCCGGCGGCCTTCAACGGCATCGTCGGCCTCAAGCCGACCCGCGGTCTGGTGCCGACCGAAGGCGTCGTCCCGGCCTGCGCCTCGCTCGACTGCGTGACCGTGTTCGCCCGTACGCTCCCCGAGGCCGAGCGGGCGCTGTCCTTCATGGCGACACCAGCGGGGCGCGAGCTCCCGCCCCTGGAGCAACGCGCCCCGGGCCCGTGGCGGATCGCCGTCCCCGAGCCCGAACAGCTCGGCGAGATGGACAAGGGCTGGGCCGAGGCGTTCCAGGCGGCAGCCACCCGGCTCGCCGACGCGGGCGCCGAGCTCCTGCCCGTGGACCTGACGCCGTTCACCGAGGCGGCCGCGATGCTCTACGAGGGCGCGTTCGTCGCCGAGCGCTACGCCGCCGTCGGCGCGTTCGTCGACGGCCACGCGGGCTCGACGGACCTCGACCCGACCGTGGCCGGGATCATCTCCCGGGCCCGGGACATCCCAGCCCACCGGCTCTACGCCGACCGGGAGAAACTGGTCTCCCTGCGCACCAGGGCCCTGGCCTCGCTGGGTGACGCGGACGCGCTGCTCCTGCCGACGGCTCCGGGGCACCCGACCCTCGCGGAGGTCACGGCCGACCCCTTGAGCACGAACGCCCGGCTCGGCCGGTTCACCAACTCGACGAACCTGTTCGACCTGGCGGCCGTCGCCGTACCGGCAGGCGAGGTGAACGGGCTGCCGTTCGGCGTCATGCTGATCGGTCCGGCATTCACGGACGAGCGGCTCACGCACATCGCCGGCCTGCTCACCGCCCCGCCGCTACGGCTCGCGGTGGTCGGTGCGCACCTGTCCGGGCAGCCGCTGAACGGCCAGCTGCTCTCCCTGGGCGGCCGACTGGTGCGCACGACCACGACCGCCCCCGCCTACCGGCTGTACGCGCTGAACACAGTGCCGCCCAAGCCGGGGCTGGTCCGGGCCGGCGAGGGCGGTGCCGCGATCGAGGCCGAGGTCTGGCAGCTGCCCGCCGACGGGCTCGGCGCACTCGTGGGGGCGTTGCCGCGCCCGATGGCCCTCGGCAGCGTGGAGCTCGCGGACGGAACCTTCGTGACCGGCTTCCTCTGCGAGCCGGAGGCCCTCGCCGGCGCCCGCGACATCACCTCCTTCGGCGGCTGGCGCGCGGCCCTCTCGGCCCTCCCCGGCGCCGATCGGGACTGGGCCCTCCGTCACCCCACAGGGTGAGGGCTCCTGCCAGGACGTCTCACGAAGCCGGCCTAAGGATCCTCACGTAATGATCTTCAGGATGGTTGGCACGTGCAGGGTAAATCCGTTCGACAGCGCCCTTCGGCACCTGGCAAATTGGCCGTCCGTGACGAGCAGTGAGCTGTGGACCCGTGCGACCGCCGACCGCTACGACGCCGAGGAGGCCGAAGCGTCCTCGGCTGCCGTTCTCGGACCGACTCTCGCCTTCCTGGCCGAGCTCGCCGGAGACGGCCGGGCGCTGGAGTTCGCCATCGGGACCGGACGAGTAGGCGTCCCGCTGCGGGAACGCGGCGTGCCGGTAGTGGGCATCGAACTGTCCGAGCACATGGCAGCCGTGCTGCGGCGCAAGATCGACGAGGACACTCTCCCGGTAGTCATCGGGGACATGGCTGCCACCGCCGTCCCCGGCGAGTTCACCCTGGTCTATCTCGTCTACAACACCATCACGAACCTGCTCACGCAGGACGAGCAGGTCGCATGCTTCCGCAATGCCGCACGTCATCTGAAGCCCGGCGGCCGATTCGTCATCGAGCTGGGCGTGCCGCCGCTGCGGTTCCTGCCGCCCGGCCAGGTCGCGGTGCCGTTCGACGTCTCGGAGCAGCATCTCGGCTTCGACACCTTCGACCTCGTCGAGCAGATTCTCGTCTCGCACCACTTCACCCGCGACGACGACGGCCGCTACCGCCGCGACAACTCCCGGCACCGGTACGCCTGGCCGGCAGAGCTCGACCTGATGGCACGGATCGCCGGGCTCGAGCTGGAACGTCGCGTCGCGGACTGGGACGGGACGCCGTTCACCCAGGACTCCGCGAAGCACATCTCCGTGTGGCGCAAGGCAATCTGAGGCCGACCACGGGTCCGTCGACGTAAGCCGCTGTAAATGGTGGCAGTTGACCTGCCCTCAAGGCAGTCGCAGGCGACCTGTCTGGCAGTACGCATGAACAGGCAGGTACGTCGATCGAGCGGACGCCCGAGGGGAGCTCTCCGGGCGGCCCCTCGGCTTGTTCCGGCACATGCCCGATTACGGGGCAGCGGTCAGGTGGTGCCAGTGGTGTCCGCAGCCGTCGATACGGCACCGTGCCCTGCGTCTCGCGTCCGCGACGGCGAGCAGGGCGATCAGCAGACGGAAGGCCTTCATCCGCTCGTGCTGGGGGGTCAGCCCGGCGATCGTCCCCACCTGGTGCTCGATCCGCCCCCGGACGAGCAGGACCGCAGGAGTGTGGGTCGGCCGGAGACCGGAGCGACGGATGCTCTCCAGAGCCTCCTCAGGGGTGGGATGGGCCTGGAAGCAGAACGCCGCCAGCAGACGCAGCGTCTCCGTCTGTTCGTCCTCGGGCAGGGCCGTGAACCACGCGATCCCCTCGTCGAGCGGGTGCAGATCCTGGGCGAGCGCGTTCAGGTAGTCGCCGGTGCCCGGTATGTATCCCATGGCCTTCCCTCTCCTCGGATGTCCGCCCATCGTCATCCGCGGGACCCCACCACCGCATCCCCTTATCGCAGCCCGGAGCCAAGTGACGACGGGCCCTCGGTACGTCCCGCCTCGTCTTCGCCGGCGCAGCTCGCGGTCGACGGCTCGCAGCGACGTCTCCCGGGATCCCTCGTCGGTGCCTCACGGCCGGGCAATTGTCTCTTGGAAAGCCGACAGCGAGGCAGTCGTCGGGCAGCACGCGCCCCGCACCCGACGGACGTAGACGGACGGTGCTGCCAGACCACGCTGCCGGAGCCAATCGCCGCACGACACCCGTGCTGCCATGCCTGTTTCCCGGACAACCCATTCGCCGGGTTTCCGTGTCTGCGGCAGGGTCAGGCAGATCGCTCAGGGAGTGAACGTCACTTCGCCATGTGCGTCCCGAAGCGTGGGGCGAGCTGTCGCAGCGTCAGGTTCGTCCGCCAGTACGCGACGACCAGCAGGACCCGGTCCTCCAGCAGGAGACTCCATGGCTGGCCCTTTGAACAGATTCTGCACCGCCCGCGCCGTGACGCGGAGATCAGCTTGCCGCACTGCCGTGGGCCAAGAGCTCTCGCGGATAGGCGGCAGGCAGGCAGGTCGACCGGCAGACAAGGCAGGCATAGGCTCCGTGATCACGGAGTCGTGACGCTCTGTGACTCACGTCGAAACTCGGATGCGGGCGCCGCTCTCGCCTGCCACTCTCGGGCCCATGCGTACGTTCGAAGAGCTCTTGGAGGAAGGCAAGGCCGTCCTCACTGCGGGGTGGGACTTCTCTTGGTTCGCCGGTCGCGCCAGCGAGCAGCGGCCGTCCTGGGGGTACGCGAGGCTGCTCGCCGAGCGGATGGCGAAGGCCGCAGCCGGACTCGACATCCAGACGGGCGGCGGCGAGGTGCTGGCGTCGATTCCCGTCGCCCCGCCGGTGCTGGCGGCGACGGAGTCCTGGCCCCCGAACATCGCGATCGCCCGCCGCACCCTGGCGAAGTTCGACGCGGCCGTCGTCGAGACCGAGGACGCGGCCGACCTGCCGTTCGCAGAGGAGTCGTTCGACCTGGTGGTCAGTCGGCACCCCGTGGCGACCCGCTGGGACGAGGTACGACGGGTGCTGCGTCCGGACGGCGTGTACCTGGCCCAACACGTCGGCTCCGGCTCGGTGCGGGAACTGACCGAGTTCATGATGGGGCCTCAGCCGCTGATGTCGCGGCCGATGCCGGTGACCACCACCTATGCCGGTACGAGCCCGATCGCGGCGGTGGCCGCCGCGGAGGCGGTGGGTCTGGACGTCGTCGACGTGCGCCAGGAAGCCCTCCGGATGGAGTTCCATGACATCGCGGCGGTGGCCCACTTCCTGCGCAAGGTGATCTGGATCGTCCCCGGCTTCACGGTGGACGCCTACCGTGACCGCCTGGCGGAGCTCCACTCCTTCATCGAACGTCATGGTCCGTTCGTGGCTCACTCGCAGCGTTTCCTTGTCGAGGCTCACCGGCGGAGGTAGCGACAGCTTTGGACCTGTTGCCCGCGGTCCGCGGCTGCGCCGGTCGCCGTACCCACGCGGGAGGTCTCATCATGAAGCGGTTGCGAGCCCGACCGGCTGATGAGCCATTACGCAGTCACTCGGACAGGGGGCTGCTCATGGTCAGCGTCGGGGGCGTGTGTCCCAGCGGTGGGTGGTCCAGGCTCGGCGGTTCAGGCTATGGATGATGATGATCGTGTCGGCAAGGTCGAAGAAGGCTTCGATGACGCTGGTGCGGCGTTCGTGGCAGCGGGCGAGGTGGTGGAAGGCGTTCTGCCAGGCATGGGTGCGCTCGATGTGCCATCGCCGGGTGGCCTGCACCGGTGCCCGAGTCACCCAGGGCTTGAGGGCGTCCCGCGCGAGCCAGCGGCGCACAGTGGAGGCCGACCGGAAGGGCACGATGCCGCGCTTGACGGCCTCGCGGGCCAGTTCGGGCGTGGTCGAGTGGGACAGCGGGGTGTCGGTCTCGGCGGGCAGTCGGCAGGCGAGGGCCGTGACCTGGGCAGCCTGTAGCGGGGTGAAGGAGGGCGGGCGTCCGGTGCGCTTGCGGTCGGCCAGGCCCGGCATGCCCAGGTCGGCGAAGCGGCTCCGCCACGTGCGCACGCTGTCCAGGTGCACGCCGACCCGCTCGGCGATCCGCGTGTTCGGCAGCCCGCGGGCCACCAGCACGATCTGCGCGTGCACTCGAAGCCGGTACTCGGTCTTAAGGCCAACTCCCGCTTCCAGGCCGGGCTGCATGCAGGCGAGTTGGGGCTACCCCGCTAAAACCAACTAAGTCCGCTGAATTGGGCTATCCAGGAAGGACCCGTTGCCGTGATCACACCAGTCAGGGCGTGATCATTCCACTGTTTCAGGTTCTCCCTGCTCGAACGCGATGCGGCAGCGTTCTACCTGGTCGGCCACCTGCTCCATGAACCAACGCATGATTGCGTAGGGGACAGTGCGCTCGTCAGGGCTGTAGACGCGGACGGTCGGTTGCAGGTTCGGGTCCTCGTCCGGGACAAGCGCCACCAGGAAGGCAGCACCGGGCAAGTGCGTCACCGCGGCGTTGGGGTTCTCGTCCCCCTTGGCCGGCGCCGGCACGGCCTCGCTCAGCTCCACGGCCCAGGCGTCGTCGGACAAGGCGTAGTGAAACAGGACGGCGTAGTGACGACCTGTATGTTCTTGCAGCTCCCATGGCATGTCAGCAGGCTGCCACAGCTGCCGAGTCGGAGTCTCGCGGGTACCCCGGCTCTCGCCTGGGCACAGGCAGTCGGTCGTGCCCGGAACGGGCTTCGAGCACCTACGGATGAGTCGACTGCGATCAGCGTCGGCTCTGCTGCTTCAGGTTGATCCGAGCGGTGTTGCGGATCCGCTTGGTGCGACCGCTGTCGGTGAGGATTTCGAGTGCGGCGGCGTTCGACGCTTCGGCCGTCTTGAGTTGGAGCCAGTCGGACGAGTCGAGCAGGGCGTCCGGACGCCACGGTCGCTGCAGTGTGATGGCTCGGAAGAGGGACCATTCGCGCAGGCGCCGGGTCAGGAACGGATAGTGCGTCGTGGCTTGGGTCATCTTCTCGGCCCACGGTTCGTAGGCGGGTCCGCAGTGGAGTTCGGCAGCTCGGCGGTCCAGGTGTCGCAGGACGGCGGACTGGGCCATCGTCCGGTCCGGGTCGGTGAGGACTTCGCTGACCACATCGACCTCGTCGGCCTCCGTGGCCTGCTCAAGCTTGCTCAGGTAGTCCCAGAAGCGGAGGTGCTCGGCCGGCTCCTCCTCCTGCGAGGCGTCGAGCTGATTCATGCAGCCTTCTCCTGTCGCTCGACCAGCGCGCCGTTCTCGACCGTGGCACCCGCCCGGGCGAGGGATACCAGGTGGGCTCCGGTGATCCGGCAGGCGCCCTCGCGCACGATCTCGTCGATCAGGGAGCCGGACTGGGTGGAGCTGTCGTCGGTGACTACGCTGAGCACGGGCGTGCCTTCCCGACCCGCGCTGCGAACGCGGGCCTGCTCGGTGACCATCAGAGGACTATTCGCGAAGGTACGCCCTCCGCGTGCCTCCCGGAACCGATCCACAGCTCTTCAGCATTGCTCAGAGGAGGGTGGCGATGGACACAGTGCCCTGGTTGCACGTGATCCCGACACAAGGCACCCTGCCTGTCGATCGCTGTCTTCCAGGAGTTCTACGAGGGGCTGAGGCTGCCTGATTACTTCGGGTGGAACTGGGATGCCCTCTCTGACTGCCTGCGCGATCTGACGTGGCTGCCCGCGGATCGCTACGTACCGATCGTCGAGGCTGCGAACGAGGCGCTGGCGAGCGATGACTCCGCACGTCAACTGCTCTTCAAGACCCTCCGACAGGCCGGCCGGCGCTGGTCCTACACGCAGCGGCCCGAGGGCATCGAACTCAGCAGGTTGGTGGTCGTCCTGACCTGCGACGGCGCTTCCCTTCCGGACCTGCGGGCACAGCTGGGATCATGTTCGGAAGAGACGGCCGCGTCATAGGGGCGGCTTCATCTCACAGACCAGAGGCGGCGTCGGGCGGGAGCGGTCGCGCCGC
>NZ_JBHWBS010000144.1:0-9636 GCF_042735655.1 Streptomyces sp. NPDC059567
GCCCCCCCCCGCTGTGCGCCCCCCCCCCGCGGCGCGTGCCCCGCCGGGGCCCGCGCCCGGTCGGCGGCTCTTAGTAGGCGCTGTTGACGTTGTCGATCGAGCCGTAGCGGTCGGCGGCGTAGTTGGCCGCGGCGACGATGTTGGCGACCGGGTCGTACTGGTCGAACTTGGTGCCCGGGACGTGGTAGGCCTTGAAGGTCGGGTAGATGACCTGGAGCAGGCCCTTCGACGGCACGCCGTTGATGGCGTTGATGTCCCAGTTGTTGATGGCCCGCGGGTTACCGCTGGACTCACGCATGATGTTCTTGTGCAGGCCGTTGTACGTGCCCGGAATGTTGTGCTTGTCCATGATGAACAGCGCCTCGCGGATCCAGCCGTCGAGGTTGTTCGCGAAGACGGGGGTGCGGGCGGCGGCACGGCTCGCGGCGGCCTTCGCCGCGGCGCGCTTCTTCGCCTCGGCCTCGGCCTTCGCCTTGGCAGCGGCCTTCGCCTTGGCGTCGGCCTTGGCCTTCGCGTCGGCCTTCGCCTTCGCGGCCGCCGCGGCGGCCTTGGCCTCGGCCTCCTGCTTGGCCTTCAGGCTGATGCTCGCGGTCTGGTCGGCGAGGCTGGCCTGCAGGGCCTTGGCCTGCGCGCTGTCAGCGTTGTAGGCCAGGGCGACCTGCTGCGTGTTCGCCAGGGCCTGCGGCTCGACCTCGGTGGCGGCGTTGGCCGGCACGAGGGAGAAGCCGAGGGCTGCGGCGCCGAGAACGGCGACACCGGCGATCGAGGCCTTGTGGGTCTTGTTCAGACGACGGGTGTTCGCAGACATGCAGGACTACCTCTTCGAATAGCAGGGGGTCGCTCAGGCCGGGGCGGCGCTTCGCCCTCTCGGCGGCGACGGCTGCAATTCTTAGCGGCAGCAAAATCCTGTGGCAAAGGTGTGACGTACGATCCCGGGTAGTGGATCAGGGGCCGGTGCACGACCCATGGAAACGCGCACGGGACCCGCTCAGACGGTGGTTATCTGTCCCTTTTGGGTCCACTAGGGCGGTTCGTAAGTGACCTGCGTCCTATGCGCGGGCTCACATCGGCCATGTAACGAACTCACCAGGCGTTGCTTCGCACTTGCGCATGGTGAGGGCTCTCCTTCGGGAGGATGAGGTGGACGTCGCCGAACTCGTGCCAGAGATAGCGCTCCTGGACCGCCTCCGTGTAGGCACGGCACAGAGCAGGACGCCCCGCGATCGCCTCCAGCATCAGCAGATGCGAGGCCTCGGGCTCGTGCAGCCCGGTCAGCAGCCCGTCCACCACCCGCACCCCACGCGTCGGCGTCACCACCAGATCCGTCCACCCCGCCGCGGACCGTACGAGTCCGCTCCCGTCGGCCGCGGACTCCAGGGCCCGCACGGCCGTCGTCCCCACGGCGATCACCGAGCCCCCGGCCGCACGCGCCGCGTTCACCAGCCACGCCGTCGACGCCGGGACCTCGAAACGCTCCGGGTACGGCGGCTCGTGGGCATCCGCCGAGGCCACCCCCGTATGCAGCGTCAGCGGAGCGAACTGCACCCCCCGGCGCACCAGCTCCGCCACCAGGGCGGCCGTGAAGGGGCGGCCGGCGCTCGGCATCTCCGCCGAGCCCGAACCGTCGGGGGAGGGGAGCGCGAAGACCGTCTGGTACGCGGACAGCGGCTGGTCCCGCTCCGTGTACCCGTACCGGATCGGCCGCCCGTACCGCGCGAGCAGCGCCGGTACGGAGCTGTCCGCCCGCGCCCACCACAGCCGGGCCGCCCCCGGCACCAGCGGCTCCTCCAGCACCAGGCGCGCCCCTCCGGGCAGCCGGACCACCGCTCCCTCGGGACCACCCGCCCGCGGCCGCGTGCTGCCCCTCCCGTCGGGCTCCCGCACCTCCACCGCCCACCTGGAGTCGTCCCCACGCGTCGAGAAGTGCACGACCACCGCCTCCCCGCCCAGCCGCCCGGTCACGGCGGCGGCGAGCGTCGCACTCGTATTGACGACGAGCACGTCCCCGGCCCGCAGCAGCGCCGACAGCTCCCGGAACGCGTGGTGCGACACCTCCGTCCCGCGCGACACCATCAGCCGCACGTCGTCCCGTCCCCGCCCAGGCCCACGCTGCTCGGCCGGGACCCGCGCCGACAGCTCCTCGGGCACCCTGGCGGCCGCCGACACCCTCATCGGACCGCCTCCACCAGGTCCGCCGCCGCATACCGGCCGCTCGCCGGCCTGCGGTCGAGCAGCGCGAGGAACCCCGGCACCACCGATCCCGGCTCCGGCCGCGGATCGCCGTCCTCCGGGACGGCCGCCGCGTACAGGTCCGTGTTCATGTCCCCCGGATCCACCGCCCACACCCGAAGCCCCGGTTCTTCCACCGCCAGCACCGCCGCCAGCTGGTCCAGCGCCGCCTTCGAGGCCCCGTAGCCGCCCCACGTCGCGTACGCCTCCGCGGCAGCGTCCGAGCTCACCGCGACCACCGCCCCCGCCGCGCTCTCCCTGAGCAGCGGCAGCGCCTCCTGTACGAGCCCCAGGGCGGCCACGACGTTCGTCTCCAGCGCCGCCCGCAGACCGTCCAGGGGGAGGGCGTCCAGCCGCACCAGAGGCTCGGCCCCCAGCGCGCTCGCGTTGCTCACCAGCAGATCGAGCCCGCCGAGCTGCCGCGCCGCGGCCACCAGCTCCCGACGGTGGTCCGCGTCCGTCACATCCCCGCGCAGCGCCACCACCCGCGCCCCGCGCGCGCGTGCCGCCTCCGCACTCTCCTCGAGCACTTTCGCCGTCCGGGCGTCGAGCACCAGGTCCCAGCCCCGTCCGCCCAGCGCGCCCGCCAGCGCCCGGCCGAGACCCTTCGACGCACCCGTGATGATCGCTACTGGCATGACGTCCATCCCCTCTCCTGCCGATGGCTCCAGCCTCCGACCGCGCCCCCGCCGCCGCCTCGTCCGCGGGCCCCGACCGCACAAGGCACTTCGACCTAGGCCCACGGTCCCAGTCGGCGGCCGTCCCCAGGCGGATACGCACGGTCACCACGCACCGGTACGGTGAATTCATGAGTCATCGACCGAGCTCCGGCCTGGCCGCCGTGAGCACCGCACTCCTGGCGATGAGCCGCCACCTGGAGGTGCGCGACGTCCTCAAGACGATCGTGGCCTCCGCCCGCGAGCTCCTCGACGCCGAGTACGCGGCACTGGGCGTCCCGGACGACCACGGCGGCTTCGCCCAGTTCGTCGTCGACGGCGTCAGCGACGAGCAGTGGCGGGCCATCGGGCCGCTGCCGCGCCAGCACGGCATCCTCGCGGCCATGCTCCACAAGGCCGAGCCCGAGCGGCTCGCGGACGTACGCAAGGACCCCCGCTTCGAGGGCTGGCCCTCCGCCCATCCCGAGATGTCCGACTTCCTCGGCCTGCCCATCCAGGACGGCGAGGAGACCATCGGCGCCCTCTTCCTCGCCAACAAGCGGTGCCCCAAGCCGGACGGTGGCTGCGGCTTCACCGAGCAGGACGAGGAGCTGCTCTCGATCCTCGCCCAGCACGCCGCGATCGCCCTGACCAACGCCCGGCTCTACGAGCGCAGCCGCGAGCTCACCATCGCCGAGGAGCGCTCACGCCTCGCCCACGAGCTGCACGACGCCGTCAGCCAGAAGCTCTTCTCGCTGCGGCTCACCGCCCAGGCAGCGGCCGCCCTCGTCGACCGCGACCCGGCCCGCGCCAAGGGCGAGCTCCAGCAGGTCGCCGCGCTCGCCGCCGAGGCCGCCGACGAGCTGCGCGCCGCCGTCGTGGAGCTTCGCCCCGCCGCGCTCGACGAGGACGGGCTCGTCCACACCCTGCGCACCCAGATCCAGGTCCTGGACCGGGCCCACAGCGCCCGCGTCACCTTCGACAGCTCGGGGGTGCGGGCGCTGCCCGCCGCGCAGGAGGAGGCCATGCTGCGCGTCGCCCAGGAGGCCCTGCACAACGCCCTGCGCCACGCCGAGCCGGAGCTGGTCGCCGTCTCCCTGGTCCGCAACGGCCAGGGCGCGCTGCTCACCGTCACCGACGACGGCAAGGGCTTCGACCCCCGCACGGTCCGCAGGGCGGGCCGGCACCTCGGTCTCGTCTCCATGCGGGACCGGGCAGGCGGGGTCGGCGGCAGACTCACCGTGACATCGGAGCCCGGCCGAGGCACCACGATCGAGATGGAGGTCCCCGGTGGGTGACAAGATCATTCGCGTTCTGCTGGTCGACGACCACCAGGTGGTCCGGCGCGGCCTGCGGACCTTTCTGGAGGTCCAGGACGACATAGAGGTCGTGGGGGAGGCGGCCGACGGAGCCGAGGGCATCGCCCGCGCCGAGGAGCTGCGGCCGGACGTCGTCCTCATGGACGTCAAGATGCCCGGCATGGACGGCATCGAGGCGCTGCGCAAGCTGCGCGAGCTGGCCAACCCGGCGAGGGTGCTGATCGTCACCAGCTTCACCGAGCAGCGCACGGTCGTTCCCGCGCTGCGGGCGGGCGCCTCGGGGTACGTCTACAAGGACGTGGACCCGGACGCGCTGGCCGGCGCCATTCGCTCCGTACACGCGGGGCATGTGCTCCTCCAGCCCGAGGTGGCCGGGGCGCTGCTCTCCCAGGAGGACGGCCACGGCGGCACCGGTCGAGGCTCCACGCTCACCGAGCGCGAGCGCGAGGTCCTCGGCCTGATCGCGGACGGCCGCTCCAACCGTGAGATCGCCCGTGCGCTCGTCCTCTCGGAGAAGACGGTCAAGACGCACGTGTCGAACATCCTGATGAAGCTCGATCTCGCGGACCGGACGCAGGCGGCGCTGTGGGCGGTGCGGCACGGCCTGACCCAGTGAAACGCATGAGGCGGAAGGGGCACCTCCGTTCCCTTCTTCATACCGTCGGGTGTATGTCCCCCGTTCGGCGCAACCCCGCGGGGGTGCGGGCGTTCTCCATGGCGTGCTGCGGCGGCCGGCCGCAGCGAATACCAGGAGGATCCTGAAGTGAAGAACCTGAAGAAGGCCGCTGCCCTCACCATGGTCGCCGGTGGCATCGTCGCCGCGGGTGCGGGTGTCGCCTCCGCCCACGGTGGGGCGGACGCGCACGGCGAGGCCCTCAACTCGCCGGGCGTCGCGTCCGGCAACCTGGTGCAGGTCCCGGTCCACGTCCCGGTGAACGTCTCCGGCAACACGGTCAACGTGATCGGCCTGCTCAACCCGGCCTTCGCGAACGGCGCCGTCAACCACTGACGCCCCCGCGACCAGCCCGGCCCCCGGACGATCCCCCGGGGGCCGGGCTTCTTCCTTTCCGACGCGTCCTCGCACCCGTCGACGCCTGGGCGCCTCCCGGGCCCCGCACCGCTGCGGCGGCCTCGCCCACCGGTCGTGGCCGAGGCCCCCTGGCCGAGCCCCTCAGCGCTTCCGCCTCCTCAGAGCTCCCGCTCCCGTTCCTCCACGTACGCGTTGTACGCCGCCACCTGCGCCCGCCGGGCCACCCGCTCCACCGGCCGCAGCGCAGCCCCCCGCGCCGCCATCTCCGAGGCGCTGACCGCGCCGCCATGGCCGTGGTCGTACGCCAGGTCGATCAGCAGCCCCACCCGCTGTGCCAGCTCCAACACCCGTACCGCACGTGCCGGATAGCCCGGGGCCAGGACCTCACGCCCCGCCTCCGCCCGCGCCCGGTACGCGTCGCGGGCCGCGTCCGCCACCGGGCCCGAGCCCGCGACGTCCAGCTTCGTCAGCACCGCCGTCGCCTCGCGCAGCGCCTCCGCCAGCTCCCGCTCCGCCTCGCCGAGCGACGGTACGTCCGCGGGCGGCGCCTCCCGTACGGACAGGCACCGCCAGACCACCTCGACATGCACATCACCGGGCGGACCGGCCTCCGTGACCTCCGGCACCAGACCGTACGGAGCGCCGAAACCGACCACCGCCTCCTCCGCCTCCAGCGCCCGCGCGTTGAAGTCCGGCGGGCCGCTCAGCCCCAGCGGATGCCCCGGCGCCGGCAGCGCCACCCTCCACCCGGACACCCCGAGCCGCCGCAGCCGGCCGAGCGCCAGGGTCAGCCCGACCGGCCCGGCCTCGCCCGGCAGCCCCTCCACGCGGTGCACCGCGTCGTTCCCGACAATGGCCTGCGCCGCGTCGTCCGGCGATACCGATCCGGCCAACAGGGCATTGCCCCAAGCGGCCAGGCGTCCTGAGCGTGGTTCCGAAAGCATGCCCCCAGACTAGGGACTCCCCGCCCCGCGGCAGGGAACTACCGGACCTAACGACCGGCCCGCTCCGACAGTGGCGTAGGTTTTCCCTGGACGCCGCGCCCACAGGCGCACGCGACGACTCGACTCGACCGCAAGGGGAGACAACGCGCTCATGAGCGATGTACTGGAGCTGGTGGACGTATCCGTGGTCCGCGACGGACGGGCTCTGGTGGACGATGTCTCCTGGTCGGTCAAGGAGGGCGAGCGGTGGGTCATCCTCGGCCCCAACGGCGCCGGCAAGACCACCCTCCTCAACATTGCCTCCAGCTACCTCTTCCCCTCCGCGGGCACCGCCCGGGTCCTCGGCGAGCAGCTCGGCGGCGTCGGCACCGACGTCTTCGACCTCCGCCCCCGCATCGGCATGGCCGGCATCGCCATGGCGGAGAAGCTCCCCAAGAAGCAGACCGTCCTGCAGACCGTCCTCACCGCCGCGTACGGCATGACCGCCACCTGGCACGAGGACTACGACGCCGTCGACGAGCAGCGCGCCCGCGCCTTCCTCGACCGCCTCGGCATGACCGAGTACCTGGACCGCAAGTTCGGCACCCTCTCCGAGGGCGAGCGCAAGCGCACCCTGATCGCCCGCGCGATGATGACCGACCCCGAGCTCCTCCTCCTCGACGAGCCCGCCGCCGGACTGGACCTCGGCGGCCGCGAGGACCTCGTCCGCCGCCTCGGCCGCCTCGCCCGCGACCCGTACGCCCCCTCCATGATCATGGTCACCCACCATGTCGAGGAGATCGCCCCGGGCTTCACCCACGTCCTGATGATCCGTCAGGGCAAGGTGCTCGCCGCCGGCCCGATGGAGACCGAGCTGACCTCCCGCAACCTCTCCCTCTGCTTCGGCCTGCCGCTCGTCGTCGAGCACGTCGGCGACCGCTACACCGCCCAGGGCCTCCCGCTGAAGTAGCCGCATCCGGCCGGGAATCGCACCCTGTCCCGGACCCGCCCCACCGCCCTACCATGACCATGTGGACATCGACGCATGGGTCTGGTGGCTGATCGGCGCGGTAGGACTCGGCATTCCGCTCGTCCTGACCGCTATGCCTGAATTCGGCATGTTCGCCGTCGGTGCGGTAGCCGGAGCCGTGACCGCAGGTCTCGGCTTCGGCATCGTCGCGCAGGTGGTCGTCTTCGTCGTCGTCTCCGTGGCGCTCCTCGCGGTGGTCCGACCCATCGCCGCCCGCCACCGAAACGGCCCGCCCCAGCACGCCAGCGGCATCGACGCGCTGAAAGGCCGTCAAGCCGTCGTCCTGGAACGGGTCGACGGCAACGGCGGCCGCATCAAGCTCGCCGGTGAGATCTGGTCCGCCCGCGCGCTCGACTCCGGGCTGGCCTTCGAACCCGGCGACCAGGTCGACGTCGTCGAGATCGACGGGGCGACCGCCGTGGTCATGTGACCGAACCCCCCACGAGACGGCGCGCCGTCTGGGAAACTCGATCATCACAACCAACCCGGCAGTCGACCGGCAGCGAAGGGCACAGGGAACGCGATGTCAGCAGTCATCATCGTCCTGATCATTCTGGTGGTGCTCGTCTTCATCGCCCTGATCAAGACGATCCAGGTCATCCCGCAGGCGAGCGCCGCGATCGTCGAGCGCTTCGGCCGCTACACCCGCACCCTCAACGCCGGCCTGAACATCGTCGTCCCGTTCATCGACTCGATCCGCAACCGGATCGACCTCCGCGAACAGGTCGTCCCGTTCCCGCCGCAGCCCGTGATCACCCAGGACAACCTGGTCGTCAACATCGACACCGTCATCTACTACCAGGTGACCGACGCGCGCGCCGCGACCTACGAGGTCGCCAGCTACATCCAGGCCATCGAGCAGCTCACCGTCACCACCCTGCGCAACATCATCGGCGGCATGGACCTGGAGCGCACCCTCACCTCCCGCGAGGAGATCAACGCGGCCCTGCGCGGCGTCCTCGACGAGGCCACCGGCAAGTGGGGCATCCGCGTCAACCGCGTCGAACTCAAGGCGATCGAGCCGCCGACCTCCATCCAGGACTCGATGGAGAAGCAGATGCGCGCCGACCGCGACAAGCGCGCCGCCATCCTCACCGCCGAGGGCATCCGCCAGTCGCAGATCCTCACCGCCGAGGGCGAGAAGCAGTCCGCGATCCTCCGCGCCGAGGGTGAGGCCAAGGCCGCCGCCCTGCGTGCCGAGGGCGAGGCCCAGGCCGTCCGTACGGTCTTCGAGGCCATCCACGCCGGCGACCCGGACCAGAAGCTCCTCTCGTACCAGTACCTCCAGATGCTCCCGAAGATCGCCGAGGGCGACGCCAACAAGCTCTGGATCGTGCCCAGCGAGATCGGCGATGCCCTCAAGGGCCTCTCCGGCGCCTTCGGCAACCTCGGCGGCGGAGCGCCCGGCTTCAACACCGGCGCGGTGCCCGGCAGCCGCACCGGCAGCGAGACCGAACGCCGCGAAGTGCCCCCGGTCGACTGACACATACACGCAGTCGTGCATGATCGGTGCGAGCCCCTCGACCCCGACGGACGTCAGGGCGGGGAGGCGAGCCACTGATCCTGTAAGGAGATGGCTTTGTCCATCTGGGAAGTACTGGCCGTGTTCGCGGCCGGCGTCGGAGCCGGCACCATCAACACCATCGTCGGATCGGGAACGCTGATCACGTTCCCCGTCCTCCTCCTCACCGGACTGCCCCCGGTCACGGCCACCGTCTCCAACGCCCTCGGCCTCATCCCCGGCTCCATCAGCGGAGCCATCGGCTACCGCGAGGAACTCAAGGGCCAGCGCCGCCGCATCCTCCGCCTCGGCACCGTCGCCGCCATCGGCGGACTCTGCGGAGCCGTCCTCCTGCTGATGCTCCCGGCCCGGGCGTTCGAGACCATCGTCCCCGTCCTCGTCGCCCTCGCACTGGTCCTCGTCGTCCTGCAGCCCCGGATCTCCAAGGCCGTACAGGCCCGCCGCGAACGACACGGCCACCACGGAGACCCCGACGGCGGTCCGCTCCTGCTGACCGGACTGCTCCTCGCCAGCGTCTACGGCGGCTACTTCACCGCCGCCCAGGGGATCATCTACCTCTCCCTCATGGGAATGCTCCTCGCCGACACCCTCCAGCGCCTCAACGCTGTCAAGAACGTCCTCGCCGCGATCGTCAACAGCATCGCCGCGCTCTTCTTCCTCTTCGTCGCCGACTTCGACTGGACCGCCGTCCTGCTCATCGCCGTCGGCTCGGCCATCGGCGGGCAGATCGGCGCCAAGGTCGGCCGGCGCCTGCCCCCGACCGTCCTGCGCGGCGTCATCGTGACCGTCGGCACCGTCGCCATCGTGCAGCTGCTGCTCCGCTGAAAGGACGGGGGCCCCCCCCCCCCCAAAGGGGAGCGGCCCCGCGGGCCCCCCCCCAGGCCCACACAGAGCACCCCGGATCCGCCCCCCCATGTGGCCCCCCCC
>NZ_JBHWBS010000144.1:9646-12942 GCF_042735655.1 Streptomyces sp. NPDC059567
GCCCGCCGGGGGGGGGGGGGTCATAAGTCGTCCGGGCGCCGGTGGTGGATTATCCGCGGGCGGGCCCGGCTGCCGGGGGGGGGGGAGCTCCCCTCGGAAGGGAAGCGGGCCCTCGTCGTCCACCCCTAGGCACATCCGGATCCACCGGATCACGCCGCCGAATTGGCCAGCCACTCCGGCAGCTCGGACCTCTCACCGGCCCGCATCGCCAGCAGCATCGCGTCCGCAGGCGTCGGCACGAACGGCTCGTGCAGCAGCGGCATCCCCGCCTGCTCCGGAGTCCGGTCCGCTTTGCGGTGATTGTCCTCGGCGCAGGACGCCACCGTGTTCAGCCAGCTGTCCCCACCACCCTGTGCCCGCGGCACCACATGGTCCACGGTCGTCGCGCGCCTCCCGCAGTACGCGCACCGATGCTGGTCCCGGACCAGCACACCCCGCCTCGACCACGGAGCCTGTCTTCGGAACGGCACCCGTACGTAGCGGCAGAGCCTGATCACCCGAGGAACCGGTATGTCGACGGCGGCGGCACGCATGCGAAGATCGGGATGCTCCTGCTCCACGACGGCCTTGTCCTGCAGGACAAGCACCACCGCACGGTTGAGTGTGACCGTCGAAAGCGGCTCGAAGCTCGCGTTCAGAACCAGCGTGTCCCGCATTGTGCCCACCTCCCGTGTGCCGGCCCAGCCCCATGGCAGGGCTCCGGGCTGGGATCAACTCTGGCCGGGCGCGCCGGGTTGGACAACGCAATATCGTGCGCAACGAAAGATGCCCGCTTCTGATCTCTCCAAGACCAGAAGCGGGCAAACAACAAACGAACGCTCAGCTGTGGGTGGGACCGGTGTACTCGGCGAGCAGCTGGGCGCGGGCCAGCGTGTGGAACCGCAGGTTGAAGCCCACGGCCGCCGGGGACGCGTCCGCGTCCGGACCGAGCGTCTCCTTGTCCACCGCGTACACGGTGAAGACGTACCGGTGGTTCTCACCGTCCGGGGGAGCGGCCCCGCCGAAGTCCTTCATCCCGTAGTCGTTCCGGGCGTGCACGGCACCGGCAGGCAGACCCTCGAACCATCCCGAGCCCGCACCCGCCGGCAGCTCGGTGACCGACGCCGGGATGTCGAACAGCACCCAGTGCCAGAAACCGCTGCCCGTCGGCGCGTCCGGATCGAAGCAGGTGACGGCGAAGCTCTTCGTCTCCGCCGGGAACCCCTCCCAGCTCAGCTGCGGCGAGGTGTTGCCCTCCGCGTACACCTGAGCGTCCTTCAGCACACCGCCCGGCACGATGTCGTCACTCACCACGGTGAACGCCGGCACCGGCGGATGGAAGTCGTGAGGGAGCGGCGCCCTCTTCCCCTCGGCCACGTCTGAACCTCCGTATCGCTGACCTGCAGTACGGGGCCGAGCCTAGAGCCAGTTGCGCTTGCCACCGACGTCGGCGAGCCACTGGTTGAGGTAAGCAGCCCAGTCGGTCGTGTGGAAGTCCTGCAGACCCACCTTGAACGCGCGGAACGAGTCGCTGCCCTCGCTGAACAGCCCCGGCTTCTTGTCCATCTCCAGGACGACGTCCATCTCACGGTCGTCCGCGACGAAGCTGACCTCGACCTGGTTCAGACCGCGGTACTGCTGCGGCGGGAAGAACTCGATCTCCTGGTAGAACGGCAGCTTCTGCCGGGTCCCGCGGATGTGCCCACGCTCCATGTCCGCGTTCTTGAAACGGAAGCCCAGCTGGAGGAAGGCGTCCAGGATCGCCTGCTGCGCCGGCAGCGGGTGGACGTTGATCGGGTCCAGGTCGCCGGAGTCCACCGCGCGGGCGATCTCCAGCTCGGTGGTCACACCGATGTTCATCCCGCGCAGCTGCTGCCCCGCGATCGTGGTGACCGGCGTCTCCCAGGGAATCTCGAGACCGAACGGCACCACGTGCACCGCACCGGCCTGCACCGTGAAGGCGCCGCCGAGCCGGACCTTGACGAACTCGATGTCCTGCTTGGTCTCCTGGTCCGCACCCTCGACCTCGACCCGGGCCTGCAGGCCCACGGACAGTCCCTCGATCTGCTGATCGACCGAACCGCCCTGGATCCGCACCTCACCCTGCACGACGCCACCCGGGACGACGTTCTCCTCGGTGAGCACCGTCTCGACGGACGCGCCGCCGGCACCCAGGCTCGCGAGCAGCTTCTTGAACCCCATGAACACTCCCTCTTGTCCTGCTTGGCCTTGACCTCTACATACGCGCGACGACCGTAGCCGGTTCCCCACCGCTTCCCCAGGAGGCCCCAGTACGCTCGGACGCCATGAGCGAGAGCCCCGACCGTACGCCGCTCCCGCGGGCCTTCTTCGACCGCCCCGTCCTGGAGGTCGCCCCCGATCTGCTCGGCCGCACCCTCGTACGGAACTCGAACGCCGGCCGCATCGAACTCCGCCTCACCGAGGTGGAGGCGTACGCCGGCGCCATCGACCCCGGCTCCCACGCTTTCCGTGGCCGCACCGCACGCAACGCCGTCATGTTCGGCCCGCCCGGACACGCGTACGTCTACTTCACCTACGGAATGTGGCACTGCCTCAATCTGGTGTGCGGCCCCGAGGGCCACGCGAGCGGCGTCCTGCTGCGCGCGGGGGAGATCCTCGTGGGCGCGGCACAGGCACGGACCCGTCGACTCTCGGCCCGCTACGACACGGAACTGGCCAAAGGCCCGGCCCGCCTGGCCACAGCCCTCGACGTGGCCCTCGCCCTGAACGGCATCGACACCTGCGCCGGCCCGGACTCCCCTCTGTCCCTCCTTACGGGCACCCCACCCCCTGCCGACCAGGTACGCAGCGGCCCCCGCACGGGCGTGGGCGGCGACGGAGCACCGCACCCCTGGCGCTACTGGATCGACGCCGACCCGACGGTCAGCCCGTACCGCGCCCATGTGCCCCGCAAGAGGACCTCTTGACCCGACTTGACTCGGGTGCTGCGGACGCCTAACGTAGGCGAGCCGCTTGAAACGGGACATGCTTCTTCAAGCACCCCGGAGCGGCCATCCACTACCTACGACGAACCCCAACGGGTGCGGATTTCGGCATGCCGAAATCCGATTCGAATGGCTCGATTATGAGTCGCCGGGGAATTCGGCTAAAGTAGTGACCACGCCGAAAGGCAAGGCAGCCAACGGGCCACCGGAAACAGAATCCGAACCGGAAACGGAGCGGAAAAGGATCTGGTAAGGTTGGAAACACGAAAGACCGAAGGGAAAAGCCCGGAGGAAAGCCCGAGAGGGTGAGTACAAAGGAAGCGTCCGTTCCTTGAGAACTCAACAGCGTGC
>NZ_JBHWBS010000145.1:0-8879 GCF_042735655.1 Streptomyces sp. NPDC059567
GGTACGCGGGCGCCGCACCCCCACCCTGCGCTCCAGGGGGGGGGCGCCCTGCGGCAGCGGGCGTCGCAGCGCCGGCTGCCGCCGACACCCCCCATGCCTCCGTCGCGGCGTTCACCGGGCCGCTCGTCCAGGGTGTCAGGTGGGTGTGTGAGCGGTTTTGTTCGTCGTGGTGCCGTCTTCGTCCTGGGCCTCCGGCGCAGCAGGCTGTTGCGGAGCCGGTGGGGTGCGGACCAGCAGTGCGACCAGCACGGCCAGGGTGCCGAGCACGGCGCCGATGCCGAATCCCCACCGGATGCCCGTGGCCAGGGCGCCCGTGGCGTCGGCTCCATCGGCCGCTGCCGTGGCGGCGTGTCCCGACATGACACTGATGACCAAGGCGGTGCCGGCGGCGGCCGCGACCTGTTGGAGCGAGCCCAGGATGGCGGAGCCGTGGGGGTAGAGGTGCGGCGGCAACACGGACAGGCCGGAGGTGAAGACGGGGGTGAAGACGAACGCCATGCCGGCACTCAGGGCCACGTGAAGGGCGAGCACCAGCCACGGCGAGGTCTCTTCGCCCGTGAGGGCGAACAGCGCGAGGCAGAGCGCTGTGAGAGCGGCTCCGGGTACGACCAGGCGCGGTGCGCCGAGTCGGTCGTAGAGCTTGCCGACCTGTGGTCCGAGCAGGCCCATGGTCAGGCCACCGGGGATGAGGAGCAGCCCGGTCTGCAGCGAGGTCAGGCCGCACACCTCCTGCAGATACATCGGCAGCAGGATGAACGCACCCATGAGGGCCATGAAGGACAGGCACATCAGGCCGAGCGCCACGGAGAAGTGACGGAATGTCAGGGCGCGCAGGTCCAGCAACGGTGTGGACGAGCGCTGTAGCGCCAGCTGTCGCCATACGAACAGGCCTACCAGCACGGCGCCGGCGAGGGTCATGGCCGCCGGGGACACGGGGGCCTGGGATGCGCTCCCGGCACCGAGCTCGCTCAGGCCGTAGACCAGGGCGCCGAAGCCTGCTGCCGCGAGGGGGACGGACAACCAGTCGATCGGGCCGGCCTGCGGCTCGCCGATGTCGACCAGTTTGCGCCGACCGAATACGGCCATTGCTCCGGCGATGGGCAGCACGGCCAGGAACAGCAGGCGCCATGTCCCCAGCTGCAGCAACACACCGGAGACCGCAGGACCGAGGGCGGGTGCGACGGAGATGACGAGGGTGATGTTGCCCATGACACGGCCGCGGTCGTGCGGGGGCACGAGGGTCATCAGCGTCGTCATGAGCAGCGGCATCATGACGGCGGTGCCGCTGGCCTGGATGACACGGGCGGCCAGCAGCACGGGAAAGGCGGGCGCGGCCGCGGCAAGAGCCGTGCCGGCGAGGAACAGTGCCATGGCCAGGCCGAAGGCGGTCCGAGTCGTCACGCGCTGGAGGAACCACCCCGTCACCGGGATGACGACGGCCATGGTGAGCATGAAGGCCGTGGACAGCCACCCTGCGGCTGCCGCGGTGACCTCGAACTCGCGCATGAGCCGCGGGATCGCGTTGACCATGATCGTCTCGTTGAGGAGGACGACGAACGTGGACAGCACGAGAATCCGCAGCACGGCGGTGACGCGGTCGGGCGAGAGCGTGGGCGTTTCGTGTGGTGCGAGCATGGCGCCTTCCGTCATGTGAGTGTCCTCCGCACGTGGCAGGTCACACTGACAGACCGGGGCGCCGGGAAGAACTCATCGCTGTTCCCCGATCCTGCCGGTGCCGCCGCCAAAGCTCAAACCATTTCCCGACCCGGAACCACCAAGGCATGGCTTCCGACGCAGACCGCCGAGATCTACGACGACGGGCAGCAAGCGCTCCCCTCCATACCGGGCGCCTGGCGCTGGATCTTCATACGCCTCTACGCGGGGTCGAAGCGCGGTTTCGTCGATCCGCGTGTCGAGCCTCGCACCCCGTCACCGACCAGCAGGTTCGGGGCTCACATCGCGCGGTACCGCCCTGTCTCCACTTCCGCGACGAATCCCGCGCTCACCAACCGCTCCACGTGCTGCGTCGCCGTCCTCCGCTCCACCGGTGCCACTTGCGGTCCTTCGACATGGGGGCGGTAGACCAGTCGGTGCGCGACGACTTCCTCAAGGGTCCTCGGCTCACGGAGGAAGGCCAGGAGTGTCGCGTCTCTTCGCTCGACCACGCTGGAGTACACGTCCAGGCGTCGCCGGAACTCCGTGGCCCCCTCGATGACGCCCTTCTGGTGAAACGTCCCGTACCAGCGCGCGTCGATGTCCCGGCATCGTCGCAGCGACGCCTCGAAGTCCACGAGGCTGCTGTTGATGTCGCCGTAGTACGGACCGAACGAGGTCAGGTCGATGTCCGCGAGGAACAGAAAGCCGTCCGGCTCGACGAGGAACCCACTGTGCCCCGTGGTGTGGCCGGGGAGATGGACGACGGTCACCGTGCGGCCCCCGCCGAGGTCGAAGACATCGCCGTCCGCGCAGGCCATCGCGTCCGGACGGCCCCGCACATGGAACGCGTCCCGCATCCTCGCGTCGACCTCGTCGACGGATTCCGGCGCAAGGCCGAATCCGGCGACCATGACCGCGCGGGATCGCAGCGCCTCCAGGTCGCCGTGGTGGATGTGGACGGGAACGTCGTAGCTGCCCAAGCCGGCGATGTGGTCCTCATGGGCGTGACTCACCAGCACCGCGTCGGCCGGTGGAGCGTCTGCGACCAGCGACAGCGACGGGTCGATGACCACCGACGCCGTCGAACCCCTTACGAGCAGGGAGTTCCCGTTGGGATAGGCGCCGCGATCAGCGCCGACGAGCACGGTGACGACGCCGTACTCAGCGGTGGTACGCCCCATGGTCCACACCTCCCGCTTCCGAAGCCCGTGCGGAGTCCCGCCTCGCCGATGATCTCGTGCTACCCAGCCATCCGAGGAGGAATGCCGCCGGGACCGACACCAGGCCCGGGGTATGGAACGGGTACGGGTCGAAGCCCGGTTCGGGCCGGAGCGCGTACGCGCTCCCCGAGACGGTGGGCGAGAACACCGTGAGCAGGGTGCAGAGGAAGAGCCCCCGTACACGGACCAGAGCAGCCCCTGGCGCTCGAACGCCGGCCAGCGGACGAAGTCGCCCGGCGCATGCGGGCCCGGGCCCCTGCTCGCACGCGCCGGTCGGGCCCCGGCCCGCCGGCGGGGCGATCAGGGAGAGAAGGGAAGCGACTCTCGTGGATTTCCACACGGCGATGGCCGGCAACGCAGCCGGCACCGTCCATTGCCCGTCCATTCGTCAATGCTCCTCACCGGAGTCGCTCTCGACATCGTGGAGGGTTCTACGCGCGTCGGAATAAGCACCGGCATATCGGAAGACACCATTCGGAATCCTCCCACTTGGAGATACGACCACAACCGTTCGGTAGGGGGCGCAATTACACCCGTCACCAGGAGAGAATTCCGGACGCACTGTCCAAAAAGATCAACAGGAAAGATCCATGCGACGAAGACTCTTCGGCATGACCGCCTCCGTGGCCGCGTTCGGACTACTGGGCTCCCTCGTCACCGCCTGCGGCTCGTCCGGGAGCGACGGAACGACGTTGCGCCTGGTGGCCCCCGAGTACGGCGCCGGCCCCGGGACCGGCTCCAAGGCGTACTGGGACAAGCTGACCGCAGCCTTCACCGCCGCCCACCCCGGCAAGAAGGTCGAGGTGACGCTCTACCCGTGGGCCGACGTCGACCGAGAGGTCACCCGCATGGTCGAGGAGGACAACGCCCCGGACGTGGCTCTGATGGGCGCGTACTCCGACTTCGCCGCGCAGGGCCGCCTTTACGCCGCCAGTGAGGTGATGTCGATCAGGGCGGAGGCGAACTTCCTGCCGCCGCTGGCGGAGGCGGGCTCGGTCGACGGCACCCTCTACGGCCTGCCCTTCGTGGCCAGCAGTCGGCTGCTCTTCTACAACGAGGAGGTGTTCGACGAGGCCGGAGCGGAGCCGCCGAAGACCTGGTCGGAACTGAAGGACGCGGCCGAGGCGCTGAAGGAGGAGGGCGTGCTCTACCCGTACGCCCTGCCGCTCGGCCCTGAGGAGGCGCACGCCGAAGCCCTGATCTGGGAACTGAGCAACGGCGGCGGGTACACCGACAGCAGCGGCAGGTACAGCATCGCCTCCGAGCGGAACACGCAGACGTTCCGCTGGATCAAGGACAACCTGGTCCTGCCGGCCCTGACCGGCCCGGTCCCGCCCGCCGAGCTCAACCGGCAGGACGCCTTCGCCGCCTTCCTGCGCGGCGACGTCGGCATGGTCAACGGCTATCCCTCGCTCCTTCACGAGGCCAGGGCGAAGGGCGTGAAGGTCGGCACGGTGCCCATGCCGGTATCGGACACACTGGGCGACAGGGAGACCCCGCCGGCTGCGGGCGTCGCCGACTGGATGATGGCCTTCAAGCACGACGGCAATCGCGAACTGGTGGGCTCGTTCCTGAACTTCGTCTACGAGGACAAGAACCTCAGCGAGTTCGCCGGGCGCTACCACTTGCTGCCGTCGACGGTGTCCGCCACCCAGGCGTCCCGGTACGCCGCGGCGGACCCCAGCGCCGAGCAGTTCCTGGCCGCATTGCGCCGTGCGCAGCTCTACCCGGTCAACGAACCGTCCTGGCTCCAGGTCAGCAATACCATCAAGCGGAATATCGGCAAGGCGGTCGCACCGTCCGCCGACCCGAAGGTCGTCCTGGAGCACATCGCCCAGCAGGCCCGGGACGTAACTCAGCAGGGTTAACGGTCTCCGGAATCCGCGGGCCCCTTTCCTCCCCCTCCCGTTCATCCGTCGTCACTTGCTTTCTCTCCTTTCCCGCCCGCGCCCTCTCCGGACGCGGGAGCCAGGCCATGGGGCGGCGACCGGACGTCCGTCTCGTCGCTCGCCGGCGCGGGCACCGCTACCGAGGCGCTCGATTGGACGCCCTCGGGCAAGTCCGGCCCCTGGAAGGCGGGTTGGCGCCATGGCGGCTACCCGCCGCCCGCGGGCCGGTGCGCGGAGGTAAACGCTCCGTGAGGATCTCGGGCATGGTCTTCATACCCAGACGGCGGTCCGCGCTGGCCGCGGCCGCCACCGCGCTCGCGCTCGGCGGCGGGCTGCTGCTGCCCCAGAGCGCGGCGAACGCAGACACGACGGGCGAGGCACAGGCCCCACGACAGGACGCCACCACGTCCTACGACATCACGCTGATCACCGGCGACGTCGTGCACTACCGGGAGGTCGCCGGTGGCAACGATGTCGTGACCGTCGACCGCCCCGAGGGCGCGACCGGCGGAGTTCACATCCAGCGCTACGGCGAGGACACCTACGTACTCCCGGCCGAGGTGATGCCGCTGCTGGCGGCCGACCGGGTCGACCGCAGGCTGTTCAACGTCACCGAACTCGCCGAGATGAAGCTGGACGACAAGCACGCGGACGGCATCCCGGTGATCGCTTCCGCCCCCAGGTCCCGCTCCGCTCGGCCCCCGGCCGCCCCGATGGGTGCCGCCAAGGTCCGTACGCTCGAGTCGATCGGCGCGACCGCGCTCAAGGCCGACAAGGACAAGGCGCGCGCCTTCTGGAACGCCGTCACCCCCGCCGCGACGAACGCGCGGACCCTCGACGGCGGGATCGGGAAGCTGTGGCTGGACGGGCGCGTGGAGGCCGCCCTGAGCGAGTCCGTCCCCCAGGTCGGCGCACCACAGGCCTGGGCGAAGGGCATCGACGGTACGGGCACCAAGGTCGCCGTACTGGACAGCGGCATCGACCCGACGCACCCGGACGTCAAGGACCGCATCGTCGGGACGAAGAGCTTCATCCCCGGCGAGGAGGTCACCGACGGCCACGGCCACGGCACCCACGTCGCCTCCACCGTCGTCGGCTCCGGAGCGGCCTCGGACGGCGCGAAGAAGGGCGTGGCACCCGGCGCCGACCTGCTGGTGGGCAAGGTGCTCGCGGACAGCGGGTACGGCTCCGAATCCGGCATCGTCGAGGGCATGGAATGGGCGAAGGCCCAGGGCGCCGACATCGTGTCCATGAGCCTCGGCTCGCAGGGCGGCGACGACGGCAACTCGCCCGAGGCGCAGGCCGTCAACGCCCTGTCGGCGAACGGCGGCCCGCTCTTCGTGATCGCCGCCGGCAACTCCTCCAGCCCCGGCAGCGTCAGCTCCCCCGCCTCGGCCGCCTCGGCGTTGACCGTCGCCGCGGTCGACAAGACCGACAAGCGCGCCTCGTTCTCCAGCCAGGGCCCGCTCGTCAACTCCTACGCCCTGAAGCCGGACATCTCCGCGCCCGGAGTGGCCATCAGCGCCGCCGCCTCGCAGGCGGTGCCGGGGTGGACGGGCGGCATGTACCGGTCGATGAACGGCACCTCGATGGCCACCCCGCACGTCGCGGGCGCGGCCGCCGTCCTCAAGCAGCGGCACCCCGACTGGGACGGCCAGCGCATCAAGAACGCGCTGATGTCCTCCTCGAAGAAGCTGGACGCCTACAGCCCGTACGCCATGGGCACGGGCCGGCTGGACGTCGCCAAGGCCGTCGACACGACGATCGAGGCCACTGGTTCGGTCGCTGCCGCGGTCTACAAGTGGCCCTACCAAGGCGCCGCGAAGACCGAGCGCACCCTCACCTACCGCAACACGGGCAACGCCGACGTCACGCTGGACCTGTCGCTCGACACCGACGACCCGGCGTACACCCTGTCGGCCTCGACCGTCACCGTCCCCGCGAACGGCTCCGCCGACGTGACGCTGACCCTCGACCCGACGAACGTCCCGTCCAACACCTCGTTCTCCGGCCAGGTCATCGCCCGGAACGGTGACACCGTCGCGGCCCACACCGGCTTCGCGCTCTACAAGGAGCGTGAACTCTACGATTACACGCTGGAGTTGAAGGGCCGGGACGGCAAGCCCGCCAACGGCATCGTCGCCCTCACCTTCGAGGGCAACCGCACCCCCGTCTCGATCGCCGTCCAGGGGAAGACCACGCTGCGGGTGCCCCCGGGCACCTACACCGCCTGGACCTATCTCGATGTCGAGGGGGAGCGCCCCGACTCGCTGGGCGTGGCCATCCTGACCGCCCCCGAGACGGTGGTGTCCGGGCCGACCACGGTGACGCTGGACGCGAGCAAGGCGCGCGCGGCCACGGTCCGGGCGCCGAGGGAGGCCGAGGTCTCGCAGACGATCCTCGACTTCCACCGGATGTACGAGGACGGCACCGGTTCCGGCGGCGTCGGCTTCGACAGCCAGCTCGTCCTGCTGCCGTACTACGAC
The DNA here is from genome assembly GCF_042735655.1 of Streptomyces sp. NPDC059567. Classification (NCBI taxonomy): domain Bacteria; kingdom Bacillati; phylum Actinomycetota; class Actinomycetes; order Kitasatosporales; family Streptomycetaceae; genus Streptomyces; species Streptomyces sp. NPDC059567. The sequence goes on from NZ_JBHWBS010000145.1 coordinate 7,252, forward strand.
ACGGTCTATCTGAGCCCCACCACGAAGGTGGCCAAGGGAGAGTTCAGCGTCATGACGCGCTGGCGGCTGCGCGAGGAGTTCCTCGACGCCGAGACCGGCAGCGGACACGACGTGCAGCTGACCGGCCAGAACGGCACCGCGTTCAAGGACGGCAGGAGCAAGCTCGCCACCGTATACGCGGGCAAGGGCGCCGAGGCGGACTACGACGGGATCGACGCCCGCGGCAAGGCCGTGATCGTCGAGCGCAGTGACGAGGTCAGCGCCGCGACCCGCGGCAAGAACGCCGCGGCGGCCGGTGCGGCCATGCTGATCAGCGTCAACGACGGCCGGGGCAGGCTGTACGAGGGCTACGGAAGCCAGGAGATCACCGTGGCCTCCGTCCGCGCAGGGGACGGCGCACGGCTGATCAGCGAGGCGAAGTCGGGCCGCGGCATCCTGCGGGTGGACCAGCAACGCTTCCCGGACTACCTCTACGACCTGGTGCGCGTGTACCGCGACGCGATCCCGGACCGCCCCTTGGACTACCGGCCCGACGAGGACGACCTGGCCAAGGTCACAGGCAAGTACCACGGCCACAAGGACACCGTGGGCGGCGGCTTCCGCTACTACATCCCGGTCCGCGAGATCGGCCGCGGCCGCGGCGTGGGCTTCGCGGAGTACGAGGCGTTCCCGGACGTGCGGACCGAGTACGTCACCCCGCAGGAGGGGAACAGCTTCTGGTACGAGAACCACAAGGCCGGCTTCGACAATATCGGCGACCTGGAGCAGCGCGGCGACGCCGACCGCTACCGGGCCGGCCGCGCCTACACCGCCGAATGGTTCGCCCCGGTGCAGCACCCGCGGTTCGGCTACGGGTACGTCAGCACGGCCACGACCTACAACGGCGTCCAGGTCAACATCCCGATGTGGTCCGACTCGGGCCGCGGGCACTCCGGCGCGATGCCCAACGCCGAGTACGACACGGGCACCATCGCCCTGTACGACGGTGACACGCTGGTCAAAAAGTCGAAGGGCCGCGCGTTCTCGGTCAGCCTGCCCCGGCAGTCCAAGCCCTACCGCGTGGTGGCCGTGTCCTCCCGTGACGCCGCCGTCTGGCGGACCTCGACGAAGATCCGCACCGAGTACGGGTTCACGCACCACCCGAACGCGGAGGGCGACTTCGGCCAGTACGACCTGAAGCTGCTCAATCTCTCCCTCGACGTGCCCACGGACCTGCGCGGCGACGCCGAGGCGGGACGGAAGCTGACGATGGGGCTGGGCGCCGAGACCCAGCACTGGTTCGCCGGTGAGCAGTTCAAGGGCGAGACGGCCACCCTGTCGGTCTCGTACGACGACGGTGGGACCTGGCGCCAGGTGCCGCTGGCGAAGACGGCGGACGGTCGCTGGACGGCGAAGTTCACCACCCCGGACCGTCCGGGTTCGTTCGTCTCGCTGCGCGCGTCCGCGCAGGGCCCCGACGGCTTCAGCGTCAGCCAGGAGATCATCAGGGCCTTCGGACTGAAGTAGGGCCCGCCCGTACGGAATCGAGCGGCCCCCCCCCCCCCGCGGGGGGCGCGCTCGGGGTGAAACCCACACCGGCACGTCCCCCACCAGTCCGGCGGCGACCGGAACCCTGACCGGAAAAAGGG